>JBJYXQ010000609.1:6296-11067 GCA_046260035.1 Anaerolineae bacterium | reverse complement strand
ACCGGTCGGCGACATCAAAGTGGATGCGGAACACCGTCAGGCCGTGGATCAGGATTTCGCCATTCAGATCAACCAGATCACGCAATCTCTGCAAGATTTTGGCAGTAAGATCGCCGGTGCCGTGAGCAAGGCGACCGAGAAGATTCTGACGTTGGAAGTGCGGACGTACACCGCCGACAATCTCAACACCATCACCGTGAAAGACACCGGCGATGCCGAACTGCGCGCGCTCACCCACGTTGATTTCGACGGCGATATGCGTGTCTTTGTGCCGTCTACCGGTGCTGAGGTGGACACGGAGTTGTGGGAGATACACCGCGAAATGGTGCGCGAAGCGCAGACCAACCGCGCGGAGTTCTTGGCTGCGATGGCAAAGTTGGCGAGTGATCTACTGAGTATGATCAAGATCAAGTAATGGCGATGGTGGCCGACTCTGGTGCGCAGGACGCGCGTTTTACCTTTTCCGGTTTCGCAGTAAGCGGGCAGCCGGATCCCTTCGGTGTGTGGAAAGCGCCCACGCAGCGCGATAAATCGCCTGACGAGGACGGTTTGATGTGGCGCGTAGCACTGCCGGACGCAGCGTCTGCCTTGGACGTTGTTTACGCCCGCACGGATGCTCTGCGTCGCGGTGAGGATGACTTGGCGCAGGCCGAAGCCGAGTTGCATGCGATGCTCGCAGGCGTCAAGTCCACGGAGGGTGCCGAACGTGGTCTGACTGAGGCCGTCTCGTATGCGTTCAGTGTTCCGGCGGCCGAGGATTTTCATCCCCAGAAGGATGCGCTGCGCAAAACGCTGGCTGGTCTTGCGATGGTTGAGACGTCGCCGGTAACCGGAGCCGTGGCATTCGGCGCGGTGGACACATTTGCTGAAGAAGAGGAACATAAAGGGTTCCGTGAAGCGCATCGCCGTTGGTTGGCCTTCGTGGAACAGGTTCAGCAGATGGTGGCCCATTACGCTCGTGTAGAGACGGTTATCGCAGGCGCGCCGGTGGGCCTGACACGCGTCGGGTGGAGCGGCGATTTCGAGACGTTCTGGGTTCCCGGCATGCCCGCACTTTCGCGGGAAGCTCACCACGAGACGGTCAACCTGGCGCTGGCGTCGCGTATCGCGCTGCTGCGCGTGGTTTCCGTGGTTACAACCGGTGCAGCCGGATTGATCCTCAAGGCTGTGGCGTTGCCACCCGGAGGACAGGTGTTGCTGATTCCCGCAGCTCGCCGTTTCATCCTTGATGTGATGGCGGTGTTGAGGGAGCGTAGACAAGTAGACGGTAGACAGTAGACGGGGAAAAGAGAGAGCCGGTGTATCCATCTATCTCATTCTACTTTCTAATTTCTACACTCTAATTTCTCATTTCCAATTTCAAATTTCATACGGAGGTTAAATTATGCCAGAAGAGAATGCTTCTACAGAAAACCCCAAGGATTTAAAGGTTTCGGTGCAACGATTCGCCAGCGAATTGGCGGCGAAGGTGGAGGGTTTCGTCACCGACATCTCTGAGCTTGAGGTGCGCACCTACACCATCACCGAAGGGCAGTTTGCTAAAGTCCTCGACGATCCCAAGAAGAAGAACGAAAAGGTTGTGTCGGGAGAGGGTGTGCAGTTGCGCGCCTATACGCGGATTGCCTTCGATAGCGACGCCATTGTGTGCCTGCCGGTCAATGAGAGCGGGCAGATCGATGGGGCTGTGTGGGATATGCATCAGGCCGCGGTGAGTCAGGCGCTGCAAAATCGCGCCACGATGCTCCGCACCATCGGGGATGCGGCGGCATCGGCGCTTGACGCTTTGAAGAAGAGCCGCTAGTCTCACATGCCCGGCAAGAACCTGCAACAAGCGGCAGCGACGCTTGTAAAGCAGTTGCAGGCCCGCGTGCAACCTTTGATCGCCGACGTCACATCGTTGGAGGTGTGTACGTACGGCGTGGATGCGTCGCAACTGGAGAGCGTCGCCGCATCTGAGGATGTGGCGGCGCTTGCGACTGCCGGCGTTTCGGCAGTGAAGCGACAGGGCTATACGTGCATCACCTTTCAGTGTGATGTGAACGCCTGCACCGAAACCGGGCGCGAGGATGCTGTCGACGCAGCCGCGCGCCCGATGCATCGTGCGACGCTTGAGGCAGCCCTGGCGGGACGAGAGACACTGCTTGCCGAGGTTCGCCGAGCACTCGGTAAGCTGCGCCGATAGCTTGCGTGAGTGCCCTTATCGCTTATTGTTTGAAGACTTCGATCGTTTTGTAGCCGGTCTTACCATCCGGTCGGGTGAATGGCTCATCGAAAGTGAGCAAGCCCTCTTCGATTATGATCTTGCATTCCATCCCGTCGGAGGAGCGCCGGATGTAGGGTGACCCGTTGGCTCGCACGCGATACTCGTATCCTTTGGGCAGGGGATAGTGCCGCGCCAGGTCGGCTATGGTTTTGACGTCCGGATCATCAATGTGATTGTCCCCTTCTGGAAAGCTGGGATAGCTACGTTTTGGTGTGGTTCGCTTCCGACCGGGTGAACTTGCTGGAAATCCCATTTTATCCTCCTCTTTCACTAGTGTATGTGCTGCTCGCGGGCGTCTCGCTCGCGCTAAACTTTCGTCCTCATCGGATATATAGCCCCAATAGCCATTCCTCGTTCACGATGGTATGTCCCGTGGCTTTGTAGACGGCTACGGCGGGTGGGTTGCTGGCACGGACTTCGAGGCGGGCACGTTCGAGGCCGTGGTCGCTCTGATAAGCGAGGCCCGCGTTGACCAGGTACTTGGCGATCCCGCGCCCGCGCCATTCGGGTAGGACAAATACATCGTCGGTGACGCCGATTCTGTTGTTGGGGTCCCCATACGCAAGCACGCTGGCAACGAGTGTGCCATCCCCATCGAAAGCGGAGATCGCCGTTCCCACCTGCCACATCGGAGACTGCATGAAGAACTGCAATGCAGCACGGTCTTTAGGATTGCCTGGAAAGCAGCGGTTGAAGGCGTTGAGATACGCGTCCTGTTCGGCCTCCGTCTCCATCTTCCATTGCCGGACAGTAATGTCCTGGGGTAGGGGGAGATCGAGCAGGGGTGCGGTTAAGTCGCGGTCCATTATATACAGTCTCTCGTAGTGAGCGAAGCCGTTTTCGAGCAAAAAGTCGATGTCTGCTTTCTGACTCACGATGAGATCGCAAGCCAGACGGATGCGTCGTGGCGTGGGGAAGCGTTCGGCCAACACATGTGCGCGATCCAGCACACGGGCGAGCAATGCCTCACGGATTGTGTTGCCGTCATCACGAGCGGGGTCGGCCACCACGATGCTCCAGATATGGTGTGGTTCGTTTGTGGCTTCGGCGTCTGTTGCTGGTGCTGGGAAAGCCGGTGCGAAACCGACGAAGTCATTTTCATCCCATGCAGAGAAGACGTTCTGCCCGTTCTCGGTTGCCGGGTGGTATGTGTACACCTCTGGCGCGACCAGCTTCGCGTCAGGAATCGCGGCCAGATAGCGGCTGATAAACGCGAACAACTGCGGTAGATCTTCTGCGGTGTGATTGCGGATGGTTATCGGCATTGACTCTCCATAACATTTTTACGATGTTTTTGGCACCAGCGGGCGCTTGTTGGGCATCCCGGGACGGCGGGGATATTGCAGCGGCGTCGCAGCGATTTTGTCCAGGATGACGAGGTAGCGCGTTTCAGCCAGGCCACGCAGTTCGATGGGCACGAGCCGCCGGACGCGTCCCCCCAACTGTTGGATGGCCCACTCGCCGCGCTGGACCTCGGCCGGTGCGCCTTCGCCCTTTTGCGCCAGGACGCGGCCGCCCACTTTGACCAGCGGCAGCAGATATTCTGCCAGGATGGGCATATCGGCAACCGCGCGGGCGATGGCCCAGTCGTACTGTTCGCGGTGTTCCGCCTGTTGCCCCAATTCCTCCGCGCGTCCCTGTTTGATGGTTACGTCGTGCATTTTGAGGTGTGTAGTCACGTGTTCCAGGAACCCCACCTTTTTGCCGGTCGCTTCGAGCAGCGTTAGCTTCATCCCCGGGCAGAGCAATTTGAGCGGCAAGCCGGGGAAGCCCGCGCCGGTGCCCACGTCGATCACCTGTTTGCCGCTGAAGCGCTCGCCACTTTCGAGCGCCTGGAAACAGGAGAACGAATCGAGAAAGTGCCGCACTTGAATCCCCACGTCGTCGGTGATGGCGGTGAGGTTGAACTCACTGTTCCATTCGACCAATACGTGCTGGTATGCCCCCAAGGCCTCCAATTGCTCCTGGGTCAAGCGGATCTGTAAATCGCGCGCACCATCGATTAACTGTTGCACATCAAACCTTTCTGGTAGGAAACTTTCCTCATTATACTCGATTGTAGGGCGGATTGGTAATTCGTTGCAATAGACATCAAGGCCATCGCATATAAGAAAACTTTTTCCAGTCGCACTGTCGGTTGTGCCGCTAAAACGGGTTTTTAGCGGGGATTTTTGTGACGGGGCTAGCCCCGTCACAAAAATCCCCCTTTCTCCCCGGCCTTTAGGCCGCATTCAGTTGCGGGAAGCGGTCAAATGCGATAGCCCTACAATAGCATTTGCTCCTTATCTTGATAGGACTATACTGCAGTGCGGATGAGATTGAGGTGCCGAAATCGCGATGTGGCAATCGCGGCTACGAGGCTCTGACTACAAGACCAAGGACGATCTGACTTATTCTTGCAGGAGGTTACGATGATGCTTCCCGATATTCCGATGGACGCGATTCTGGAATTTCTGACCGGGTTGTTGAACACCCCCAGCCCAACGGGCGATACCGAGCAGGCTATGG
>JBJYXQ010000609.1:4022-6196 GCA_046260035.1 Anaerolineae bacterium | reverse complement strand
CTGACCGGGTTGTTGAACACCCCCAGCCCAACGGGCGATACCGAGCAGGCTATGGCCTACGTCGAACAAGCCGTGCGCGACCTGCCTTTGAGTGTCAGTCGTACGATAAAAGGCGGCCTGGTGCTGACGTGGGCAGGTGATGCTACGTGCCCGCGTGCGCTTACCGCGCATGTTGATACATTAGGCGCGATGGTCAGAAAGATCAAGAGCAGCGGGCGGTTGGAACTGACGTCGCTTGGTAGTTATGACTGGCATTCCATCGAGGGTGAAGGGTGTACGGTTGTGACAGCATCAGGACAGCGCTATCGCGGGAGTATTCTGCCGATCAAGGCTTCTGTTCACGTCCACGGGGCCGAGGTGCGCACGTTGGAACGCAAGCAGGAGAACTACGAAGTACGTCTGGATGCCGTCACCGGCAGTCAGGAATTGACCGAGCAACTCGGCATCAGCGTGGGGGACTTCATCTACTTAGACCCGCGTGTAGAGATGACCAATGGTTTCATCCGCTCCCGTCATCTGGATGACAAGGCCGGCGTGGCTTGCATCTACGGGGCCCTGCTTGCGTTGCATCAGGCCGGTATGGCACCGCTTTATCGTATGGACGCGCTGATCTCGAATTACGAGGAGGTCGGTCACGGGGGTTCTGTGGGCATCCCGGGCGATGTCCAGGAATTGGTGACGGTGGATATGGCTGCCGTCGGTGAGGGTCAAAATTCGGACGAGTTTAGCGTGGGAATTTGCGCCAAAGATTCCGGCGGGCCTTATGATCTGGGCCTGAGACGGAAACTGGAGCGTCTGGCGGGCGACTATATCATCCCCTACAAAGTGGATACGTATCCAAGCTACGGCTCTGATGGCGAAGCGGCCTTGCGCGCTGGCGCCGATCTCCAGGTCGCGTTGATCGGGCCGGGTGTGGACGCCTCGCACGCTTATGAGCGTACCCATCGTGACTCCATCGAGGCTACCACGCGTTTGCTCGTCGCTTATCTTCTCGCGGAATAGAAGCTATCTTGTCAGCAGATGGGCAACCATAGGTTGCACACAGATTAAGCGGATTCTTTTTTTCAATCTGCCAAATCCGCTTAATCTGCTGACCATTTTTTTGAGGAAGTGTATATGCTCAACTGGGAAATCCCATATTTGACGCCAGACTTGCCCGGCATTGGGGGCAAGATGCGCGTTGAGATTGACGACTTTATCGTCGAAGAGGTGCCTGCCTACGATCCGTGTGGCGAGGGCGAGCACACATTCTTCGGCGTGGAAAAACGCGACATATCGACGTTGATGCTTATCAAGCAAATTGCGCAGGCATTGGAAGTCTCCGAGAGGGAGATCGGTAGCGCAGGCTTGAAGGATGCGCGGGCGGTAGCGCGGCAGACGCTCTCCGTTCAATGGGTGCCGCCGGAGAAAATTCTGGCGCTTACGCTAGACAAAGCACAGGTTCTTTGGGCTAAACGACATACGAACAAGCTGCGCAGTGGACACTTGCGCGGCAATCGTTTCACGCTGCGCCTCCGCGATGTGGTGCCGGAAGCCGAGGTACGCGCCGCTGCTATCGTCGATCAGTTGCTGGCGCGCGGTGTCCCTAACGGCTATGGACGGCAACGTTTCGGCAATCGCGGGAACAATCACGAAATGGGCCTGCTGCTGTTGCGCAACGACCGCGCGGCACTTAGGACGCACGGCATCTACCATCTGTCCTACAAAATGCGCCAGTTTCTCATCAGCGCGTTGCAGTCGGCGCTCTTCAATACCTTGCTCGCAGTACGGATTGAGCGTGGGCTTTTGGATGATGTGTTGCCCGGCGACGTGGCGCGTAAGGAGGACACCGGCGGTATCTTCATCGTGGAGGATGTCGCCGCTGAACGTCCGCGCGTGCGTGCCTGGGAGATCAGCGCCACCGGTCCGATCTATGGCTACAAGATGCTCGCGGCGCAGGCTGAAGCCGGAGCGTTGGAAGACACGATCCTCGAAGAAGCCGGGATCGCACCGATGGATTTCCGCCCCTTCAAGGCGAAAGGCAGCCGACGCCCGTTGCGATACTATCCCGAAGGGTTGTCGTGGCAGATGGAAGGCCCGGATGTATTGACATTGTCGTTTTTCGCCCCCAAAGGCGCATACGCCACGCTGCTGCTGCGCGAGCTGATGAAGACGGAAGTTTCGCTCGAGGAAGA
>JBJYXQ010000609.1:0-3922 GCA_046260035.1 Anaerolineae bacterium | reverse complement strand
CGTATCCTCTACACATGCTGCGAGGATGCTGCCGCTGAGTCGCAGGGGAAAACACACAACGTCGTACGCGTGGATGATCCTGACCTGATCCAGCGGTTGGTCGATTCTGGGGTGACATTTTCCAGTGAAGCGCCGACCAATACTTTCTTGGCGTCGTTGCTAGGGTGGATCATCCCCTTAATACCTTTGGGACTGATTTGGTACTTTGGGCTGCGTCGAATGGGGCAGGCTGGCGCCGGTGTGATGTCCATCGGCAAGAGCCGGGCGAAGGAGATCACTGGCGAGAAGACAGGGGTCAAGTTCGAGGACGTTGGCGGAGCGGATGAGGTGGAGGTCGAACTCAAAGAGATCATCGAATTCCTCAAAGACCCACAACGCTTCACCCGCCTAGGCGCGAAGTTACCCAAGGGCGTGTTGCTGGTGGGGCCTCCCGGCACAGGCAAAACCTTGCTCGCGAAGGCTACCGCCGGAGAGGCTGGTGTGCCTTTCTTCTCCATCAGTGGCTCTGACTTCGTGGAAATGTTCGTAGGCGTGGGCGCAGCACGCGTTCGTGACCTCTTCGAGCAGGCCAAGCAGCGCTCACCATGTATCGTCTTCATCGATGAGGTCGATGCCATTGGGCAATCGCGTTCCACGGTGGGTGCACTGGGCACCAACGACGAGCGCGAACAGACGCTGAACCAGCTCTTGTCCGAAATGGACGGCTTTGAGCCTAACCAGGGCGTCATTATTATGGCGGCGACGAACCGGCCTGAAATTCTGGATCGGGCATTGCTCCGCCCTGGACGTTTTGACCGTCAGGTGCAAGTGAGTATGCCGACCGAGGAGGGCCGCCGACAGATCCTTGCCATCCATACGCGCGATGTGCGGTTGGCGGAGGATGTGGATTTGGAGCGTGTCGCGCAGATCACCGCCGGTTTCTCGGGTGCGGACCTGGCGAACATTGTGAATGAGGCCGCGTTGTTGGCTGTGCGCAGTGAACGCGAGGCCGTGACGATGGGTGACTTCGATCTGGCTATCGAGCGCGTGGTGGCGGGGCTGCAGCGCAAGGTCACACTCAAGCCCGAGCTCAAGCGTCGCGTAGCCTACCACGAGGGCGGACATGCCCTGGTCGCGCAATTGCAGCCTAACACCGATCCAGTACATAAGGTCAGCATCATCCCCACTGCGAAAGGGGCACTGGGCTACACATTACAGATGCCTGAAGAGGACACCTACTTGATGAGCAAGCATGAGTTGGATGAGCGTCTCGCCGTAATCCTGGGCGGACGGGCATCGGAACTCCTTGTCTTCAATGACACGTCCACAGGGGCGGTCAATGATTTGCAGGTAGCGACCAGCCTGGCGCGGCGGATGGTGACAGAGTTTGGAATGACGGAAGCCCTCGGCCCGGTGCGCTATGCGCCGGATGAAGGTACCGGCTACCTGGCGCGTCTGGAGGGGATGCGGAGCGATGTCAGCCCGGAGACGGCGACGCTGATTGACAAAGAGACGCGCCGCATCATCGAGGACGCAGAGCGGCGCGCTGTGCGCCTGTTACAGCAACATAGCGAGACGCTCCATGAGATAGCTCGTATCTTGCAGGAGAAGGAGGTCATCAACGGGGACGAGATAGAGCGTCTGGCAAAGAAAGCGACATGAAATGATCAGCGCATAGGAGGGGAGATGAAGTCTTTGACGCGGCGGGATTTTCTCAAATTGACGGGAGCGGTTGCGGCAGGCGTTGTGTTTGGTGGAACGGGGTGTACGGCGCCCGGAAAGCCGATCCCAAGCGCCGAGTTGCGTCACCCGGATGTCATTCGCTTTTACCCGGATGTGTCGAGCCGGGTCATTCATACGCACCATGCCGGCGCTTGGAAAGGCACACCTAGGGGGAGTGCAGCCATAGAAGACAATGCGCTTCTGAATCCCATTGCATTGCGCCAGATGTTGGATGCCTCTATTGTCGCGCTCACCGGTGTGCAGGACGCCCAGGAAGCCTGGGCGGCTTTGTTTAACCCCGATGAGCGGGTAGCCCTCAAAGTCTGTACCTTCGGATGCGGTAGAGGGGGCAGCGAGATTGCCACGCATCCGCCCTTGGTGATGGCTGTGGCGGATGCGCTGCAAGAGGTCGGCATCCCGGCTGAGCAAATCGTTATCTTTGACCGACGTACCGATGAATTGGAAGGTGGCGGATTTGCTATCAATCGCAAAGGGGAGGGCGTTCGCTGTTACGGGACGGGCTTTGGCCAATCCGGTTGGACTCTGCTGGATAGTCCCATCAAGTTGGCCGATGTCCTGCTCGAATGTGACGCGCTGATCAACATTCCCTTGCTCAAAGCGCATGGGATCGGCGGTATGACTTTCGCGCTCAAGAGTCACTACGGGACATTCAACAAACCTCAAAACTATCACCAGGGCACCATCCAGCAGGCTATCGCAGCGTTGAATGCTCTGCCGCCGATCAAAGAGCGCACGCGCTTGACCATCGGCGATGTGTTGGTGGCTTCGACGACGCCCCATGGCTCAGAACCCTATTGGACGCTCGATGTCGTTGGCGATTCTATCTTGATGAGCTTTGATCCGGTGGCGCACGACACCGTCGGCCTGGATTTGCTCAATTCCTTCATCAAGAGTGGATCGAGTCGTTACAACACTTCTCTGGCAGGCCGTTGGCTAAAGAACGCGGCGGATCTGGGGCTAGGCACGAACGATATGGCGAACATAGAGTTCATTGAGTTGCATCTATCGTAAAAGCGCAACTTTATGGCGGGTATGGTGTTATTTTATATGCGTAGGGCTTAAGCCAGCGCATATAATAGCCGTGAACCCACCTCTCAGATACCGGCAACGGTCAAATCTGGTATACTACAAGCGGGAAAAGGGCTTGTTTCCACCGGCAATCTGCCGGTCGGCTCTATTTGTGAGGAGGGGGCATGGATGAGGACGAGGAGCGTGATCTGATCACGCGCGCGAAGTCCGACCCGGAGGCGTTCGGGGAGCTTTACCAGCGTTACGTAGAACGTATTTACAATTATCATTACCGGCACAGCGGCAATCCGACTGAAGCGGAGGATTTGACCTCGCGGACGTTCTATCGGGCGCTGCGCAGTCTCCACAGGTACCGCGAGAAGGGGGCATCGTTCCAGGCGTGGTTGTTTCGGATTGCGCACAATTTGGTCGTCAACTGGTACCGCGATACGAGTCGCCATCCGAGCGTCGCTATCGATAGTGTGTCGCCGCTTCATTCAACATCACCGGCACCGCTTGATTACGTCGAAGCGCGCGAGACACGTGAGTTGTTAGTGCAGCTGTTGGCGGATTTGCCGGAAGACCGGAAGACGTTACTGCTTTTAAAACATGTGGAACAGATGTCGAATCTGGAAATTGCTGCTGTGATGGGAAAATCTGAGGGAGCGATTAAGGCATTGTACCATCGCACCCTTATTAGTTTACGCGATATGGTTCCGGAGGGATGGTTTGATGAAATCTAGAGCACGCCACTACATCGTCTTGCAGGAAAACATCCCTGCCGAGGAAGAACAGGCGTTAGGGCAGATGGTCACGCGCGCCATGCCACCCGTTGCGCCCCCCGCACCCTTTGTGGAGCAGTTGGGCAGGGATTTGGTCGCCGAAGCGCGCCGCCACTACGATGTGACCCAGCGGCGGCATCGAGTGACGCGGACGGTAGGATTGGTGGGCGGTGGCGTGCTTTCGGTCGTCGGCGGGGTAGCGCTGTGGCTGTTTGTCCAGCGCAAACGCACTATTGCGCCCGGCGCGTCACCGCCGGCGGCAGCGTATCCGGCACAAGCTTAGAGATCCTCTGCATTTCGGCTTCTCTGGAAATAGCGTAGCGCGGGCGAGACCGCCCCCGCGGGAATTTACCCACGGTTGTGTTTTGAGCTCAAGGGTGTGAAAAAATTTGCCCGTTGCAAAAAGTCAA
>JBJYXQ010000608.1:0-4265 GCA_046260035.1 Anaerolineae bacterium | reverse complement strand
ATCGCGGATCATCTGACGATTGAGGGCGTGCTGGACACCATCGTCATCACGCACGAGGGGATGAAGGTTCTTGGCTTTCCGCAGCCGCGCATCGCCGTCGCCGGGCTGAACCCACACAACGGCGACAATGGCCTGATGGGACGCGAGGAACTGGACATCATCGGGCCGGCGGTGGCGGCAGCGCAGGCCCAAGGCATCGACGCGCGCGGCCCGATCCCGGCGGATTCCGTCTTCTTCCAGGCCATTCGCGGCGATTACGACGTGGTGGTGTGCCAGTATCACGATCAAGGCCATATCGCGGTGAAGACGCACGGCTTCGAGAAATCCATTACGATCACGCTTGGCCTGCCGATGATCCGCACCTCCGCCGATCACGGTACGGCGTTCGACATCGCCGGGCGTGGCATCGCGCACCCCGACAGTATGCTGTCGGCGATCCTCGAAGCCGCGGCGATGGCCGCGCGGGTTAATCGATAGAATTCAGGGTAATGCTATGCCACGTAAAAAAGCTATTTCTGATGAGGTGCGTGCTGATGTTGAAGCACGGGTTGAACGCTTCAATCGAGAAGTTGTCAAGAATCCGCATCGCTACTTTTCTGTGCGATTCCAGGGGAAAAATGCCTATTTCGACCGGGATGATTACGGGCACGTTGGGCCGCGCGCCCGGCTGACCTATACCGGCGATATGGAGCAGTGGGAGTTCGCTATCTTCAGGTATAGTCGCGAGTTCTATGATCCTGAAGAATGGTTGTTCCCCGGCGCAGGACACGTGGATGGCACAGTTGAAGGTGCCCTTCGCGCAGCTATGGAAGCGTATCCATAGTTCGCTTTACTTTGCTATTGCCGTCAGTTCCTCTGGTCGGGTGATTGGTGGCTTGCACATTCTTCGGGCGCAAACGTAAGCTGTCGCCTGCCCGTCGATTTTTGGACGATTGCGGAGTAGGGGCAGCGTTTCGTCTGTCCCGACCACGATCAGGCGGTGCGGGTGGTAGCTTTTGCCGGTAGCCTGCAGAAGAGCCTGGGTATCCGCGGCTCGTAGATCTCCGACGATGGCAATCTCTGTCGGTGATGCCAGTGTGCTCTCCAGTGCGATGAGCCACTGCGCGAAGCTCAACGGGTGCTGCGCTATCACATCCCCCATCGATGCCAGGCTGCGCTGCGCCACCTCTGCATAACGGGATTCGCCGGCCAGGCGCGCCAGCTTGAGCAGCACGGTTGCCGCCATCGCATTGCCGGAGGGCGCGGCGTTGTCCTGTGTCCCGCGTGGACGGACGACGAGACTTTCGGCATCATCGGCGGTGTCGTAGAACCCGGCGTCCGCTGCGAAGTGGGCCAGTATGGTCTCGACCAGCCCGCGCGCTGCGTGGTACCATCGTGAATCAAACGTCGTCTGGTAGAGCGCCAGCAAGCCCTCGCTCAAATTCGCGTAGTCCTCAAGAAATCCCGGAACCTGTGCGTCTCCGTCTTTCCAGGTGCGCCACAAACGCCCCTTGTCGGTACGTAGCGCGTCCAGCAGGAACCGCGCGTTGCGTTCGGCGACGTGGCGATAATCGTCGCGCTCCAATACCTTGGCGGCTTCGGCGAAAGTAGCAAGCATCAGACCGTTCCACGCGATGAGCACTTTCTCGTCACGGTGAGGGTGGGGGCGCTGTTCGCGGGCGGCGAACAGCCGGCGTCGCGCTGCTGTGAGTGCCTCGCGTTCCTCGAAAGTCCCGTTGAAGGTGAGGATGTTCTTTCCTTCGAAGTTGCCTGCCTCGGTCACACCGTAGAGCGCCATAAAGCGCGACGCTGGTCCGCCGAACACCGCCTGTATCTCAGCCGGTGTCCACAGGTAGAAGCGACCTTCTTCGCCTTCCGAATCGGCGTCCTGCGCGGCGTAGAATCCGCCCGCAGGGTGGGTCATCTCGCGTTGGATGTAGTCCAGCACTTCCTCGGTGATGGCGCGAAAGAGCGGATTCTCTGTCACTTGCCAGGCGTGCAAGTAGACGCGCACGAGTTGGGCGTTGTCGTAGAGCATGCGCTCGAAGTGGGGTGTGAGCCAGTTCGCATCCACGGTGTAGCGATGGAAGCCACCGCCGATTTGGTCGAAGATGCCGCCACGCGCCATAGCTTCGAGCGTCTGCGTCACCATCGACAGGGCCGCCGGATCGCCGGTCGCGTGGTGGTAGCGCAGCAAGAATTCCAGCGCCATCGGCTGTGGGAACTTCGGCGCGCTGCCCCATCCGCCGTTGACGGGATCGAATTGCTGGCGCAGCACATGGTAGGCGCTTTCGACGAGGTCGGCACCGGATGGTGTATCCTCAGCAGGAGGCAATGCTTGCTGGCGCTGCAGAATCTCCTGGATCTGTTCCCCGCTGGCGAGTAAATCCTCGCGACGCTTGTTCCACGCCTCAGCGATGGCGAGTAGCACTTGTGTGAAGGACGGCATCCCGTAACGCGGTTCCTTGGGGAAGTAGGTCCCGCCGTAGAACGGCTGTTTGTCATGTGTGAGAAAGACCGAGAGCGGCCAGCCACCGCTGCCGGTGATCGCATGCACTGCGCCCATGTAGACGGCGTCGAGATCAGGGCGTTCCTCGCGATCCACTTTGATGCTGACGAAGTGGGTGTTGAGGAGCTGCGCTACGGCTGCATCCTCAAAGGACTCGTGCGCCATCACGTGGCACCAGTGACACGTCGAGTACCCGATGCTGACGAAGACGGGCTTCTGTTCGGCCTCGGCTTTGGCAAAGGCCCCTTCGCTCCAGGGGTACCAATCTACCGGATTGTGGGCGTGCTGTTGCAGGTATGGACTGCTTTCGCCGAGCAAATGGTTGGGCATGGTGGCTCCTTTCTCAACGGGAAAAACTATATATTTACTATTATTATATATTATAACACAAATCCATTGAGAAAAGAGTTTTTTGTGTGTTTTTGGGCGCGCGTCGCGCGCCCAAAAACACACATCTTGATTTCCCGTGCGCGGGAAGGGGACTAGGGGGAGATGGGCTACATCCTGCTAAACCATAAATTGAAGTATTGTTATGCCGCTTTCGCCAGCGCGATGGTGAACGCGCTGCCTTTGTCGAGGTCGCTTTCGACGGCGATGGAGCCTTGCTGTGCTTCGATGAGCGCGCGGGCGATGGACAATCCCAGGCCGAAGCCCGGCGTCGAACGCGCCGTATCACCCCGGTGGAAGCGATCGAAGAGACGCTCCTGTATCGCGGGTGACATTCCCGGCCCGCTGTCCTGCACTCGTATCACAACCTGGCTATCACTTTTGGTCAGATGTAACTGGATTGGTCCCTTGGCATGTTTGATGGCGTTATCCAGCAGGATGAGGAGCACTTGCTTGAGCGCGTCCTCGTTGGCCCGCACGCGCAGAGTGTCGTCCGAGACCCCATCCCACGCGATTTCGCATTCAGGCGCGAGCAGCCGCGCCTGGCGACATACGTCGTCGATAAGGGAGGCGATGGCGACTGGTTGCAGATCCAGTTTGCGGCCGGCATCGGCGCGAGCCAGGGTTAGCAGATCAGTGACAAGCCGGCTCAGGCGTTCGCTCTCGCTGATGAGGTCGTTGAGGACGTCCTCCTGCTCAGTCTGAGGGAGGGAGGGCTGGCGTTGCAAGAGTGTGAGGTTGCCCCGGATGGTCGTGAGGGGCGTGCGCAGTTCGTGCGACACGTCGGCGACAAAGTCGCGCTGTACCTGAAGCGCGTGCGCTACCTTTTGGTAGGCATCTTGCAGACGTCCGAGCATCGCATTGAACGTCGTTGCCAGGCGGCCTAGTTCATCATTTGGGCCTTTGTGTTCCACCCGGGATGAGAAGTCACGCGATTCACCGATTTCACGCGCAGTTTCTGTGATACGATGGATGGGTCGCAGTGTGATACCGGAGAGCGTCCAGCCAATGCCGAACGCGATGAGGGTGGTGACCGCGCTACCCAAAAGGAGGGCGACGCGCAGAGAGCGCAGAGAACGATCCAGGTCAGCTAGCGATCGCGCGACTTGCACGATGCCGACGACGTCATTATTGGCAATGACCGGCTGATTGTAAACGAAGAGCCGGCCCTCTTCATCGTGCGTGATGTCAATCCACACTTGTCCTGCCTGGAGTTTTCTGAGCCCCACGGAGCTTATGGGAAGGCTTACAACGGTTTCGTTGTTCGGCAAGTTCAGCGGGTTTCCTTCTGCATCCAGAAATTGTACAATGTCGCGTCTGCGGCCCTCTCTAGCCAATGGCTGCAAGGCTTGTCGTGCTTGCTCGCCCTCCGGCCCTTCCCGCTGTACCA
>JBJYXQ010000607.1:0-12964 GCA_046260035.1 Anaerolineae bacterium | reverse complement strand
GCACCGTTACAAACGGTCTCGAAGAACGCCTCATACTCAGAGACGATGCCGATACGCACGATCTCCGGCGCAGCCAACAAAGCGTCTGGCTGGATAACCTGCCGTTCAGTTCCCGATTCAATCACAATCTTGCCGGGATTATCGCCAAGTGGCCCATCCAGGTATGCGGACTGCACATTGTTGTGAACTTCTACGCGCTCCATCTGTGAGCCTGAACACGGAAAAAACTTGAGCGTTCCCTTTAATCCACCGACAAATATGACTTGCGCGATACGCACCCAAGTCTCGTTTTGAGGATTTGGGAAACGATCCACGCTGACGTGCACAATGTCGCCGAACAAATACGTCATAAAGTTGATCCAGTGGATGCCTGTGCCGATCATAAAAGTTTCATCCAGCCGATTGTGACGCAGGAAATGGCCTTCGACGAAGTAGGTGTGCTCCATCTTGTCCACAATGTCTTTGAAAACATTGTTCAGCGGAGCGAAACGACGGTTGAAAGCCAGTACGTTAGGAACGGTAATGATTTCGCTGAGATGCCGGGCCTGCGCCTTAGTGATGCCGGGTGGCTTCTCACTGAAAATCGGAACGCCCAAAGCGACCACTCGCTCCAGCACGCTCGCAACCGCCTCTGGCGATACCGCCACTGCCACGGCATTAACGCCTTTATCAGCGATGAGCGCATTCAGACTATCATAGACACAGTCAAAGCCATAGCGTTCGGCAACAGCAGCAGCTTCGGCATGCTCCAGGCTATAGATGCCGCGCAAGCGCACATCAAAGCGCTCCGCGGCATGGGTCCGCACATAGTCTAGCGCCGGGAAATGGTGCTTACGCGCCCAGCTCCCGGAACCGACAAAAGCCAAGTTGACGGTCTTTGTTTGCATCACATCTCTCTAGAAGTCACTTTGGAAGCTGTTCAGACTCCCACCCCACAAGCCGCGTGGCAATCTGGTCGGCAGCACGCACTGCGTCAGACGCCGGCTCCGCGGCGAAGTCCATATCCGGGCTCAGCAACTCCGCTTCCCGCGCCGCGAAGTACGCTTGCGCCGTCTGTTGTCCGGCAGCGACCAGTGCCTCACGGCGCTCAACACTCATGTCAAACTCGGTGGTACCGTAGCCCTGCGCCGGCAAGCGAATGACAAAACGCGCAAACGCTTCGATCACCATCTTGTCGTGCGCCTGCGACATGGTGTTGATGAGTCCAAGAATACGCTGTACCGGCTGCAAGCTGCCAAAGCTGAAACCTGTGGCGACCTCCCCCGGCTTTTCTGGCGCGTCGGGGACAGCTAGGGTTTCATCGATGAGAAAGCCGAGTACGCGGTCACTCGTCTTGGGCCCCATCACATTGGTGACCGATGGCAAGCTGGAGACAAACAACTCCATTGGGAAATTGGAAAGCACACCACCATCTACGATGGCGTGATCAGCGAGAGCTTTGCCACAATATGTCCCCCACCCTGCCTGCCAGATGACCTCCTGCCATACTAGCGGAATGTTCATCGACATGCGCACAGCCCAGACCAACGGACACTCCGGGGCCGTGCGATGGTTGAGTACCAACAGCCGCTCGCCCGTGATGTCCGAAGCCACCAACGTGAGATCCGTCTGTGTCGCAGCATAGAACTGCGCCAGCGTCATCCCACTGAAGTTCCGCGGCGTGTCGTGATACGTACCGGCGTCCAGCTTGCTCGTCATCCATGCGATAAAGGGATCTGCCGAAAACCATCCACCACGCTCTATAAAGGAAAATAGATGTGAGAAACGGGGCTGTTTTGCCAATAATTTGATAAGACTATCATCTAGTCTATCCTCGATAGCATCGGGAAGCCAAGGAACATCAAGATTCTGTAGCACTGCATGAATGACGCCATCGTGGAGCGTAGCCGCGTCGAAGGGACCGGGTATTCCCATAAAGCTGGCGAAGACCGGACGTCCGTCCTTCTGTTCGTCGAGTGCAGCTAGCATTTCCTGTGCCGTATACCCGGCTGCTAGCAGCGTCGCCGTGATTGCCCCGGCCGATGCCCCTAACAACCGTCCATACGTATGCCCCTCGGCCTCAAAAGCCTGCATAGCCCCGACAAACACCATGCCCTTTGCGCCACCGCCTTCAAAAACCAGATCGTACTGCATCGCAGCCTCCTTTCGCTAACCAATACGTCACACACTTATGCGGTTGATAAATACAGTTTAGCACCAAAGTGCAGTCCTGTATACTGCAGTTCTTCATACCCCACGAATTTCGGCAAGAAAAAACTCCCGTCTCGTCGACGGGAGTTTTTATTTTCGATCATTATGCAGGTTCCAGTATGTCTGGTTCTGGCACAACTGGCTCCACCAGCGGCTTTAACTGGCCCAGCGCATGGAGCTCACGGTAGGTCAATGTCCACGTATTCGACAGGTACACTTGCTTCAAGCCATTCAAGAAAGCGATGGGAAGAGCAATCACCAAGATGAAGATCGGGAGCGCCACGAGAGCCGCCACAATCCAGGCGGCGATATCGCCCATCACTAACCCGATCAACCCACGGGCAATCAAACCAGTAGCGCCACTCGCCACTGCTCCCACAGCGATGAGCAAAAACACAACGGGAACTATTACAAAGGCCCAGCCGATGGAGATGCCGACCGTGATCAGCCACATCAACCCAACGTCCTTCCAGTTCTGCTTGGCCATCGCGAAACCCTGGCGCAGCGCGTCACCGACTCCGACTTTTTCCAGCACGCAGACCCGACGGAAAAAGTGTTTGAGCAGTCTGAGGAATGCAATAGCAACCACGATCACGAAGATGACGAAGGAAAACAGTCCTACGGTAGCTACCGATCCGATGACACCAATCGTCGTGTCGCCACTCACCCACGTCAGCAGAGGCAAGCCCGCCAGCGCCAACAGAACAATCACGCTGAAGAAGACCGGGAAGAAGATGACGAGGTCGATCAGGAACAAGCGCCAGGCCTCGCGCGACCACCCCAACTTCCATCCCTGGCGGAAACGGAGTTTCTCACCGGTCTCTTCGTATTGATCGACCATCCGTATCATCGAGGTCTCCGACACGTAGCGCGCTATTGTAGTGATGATGACGAGCGCGAGGACAAGCAGCACCACGATGCCGATAATGGCAAGGCCAACGCCTGCGGCAGGACGCCATGCGCCGCGCGCCAACCACCGCACAAATGCCTCAATGGCCCTCTGGAAATCGCTTCCTTCTGGGATCGTGTACCCCCAATCCGGCGGGACGTCATTGCGGTCGAACTGAAAACTCGACTGCGTTGCTGGAGAAGCTGTTGTCAGCGCCAGGATGAGGCCAAAGATCCACAGCACCCGGTACTGTTTCAGAATCTCCCATGCCCGTTTCAAAACCTTTGTTTGATCCATTTCTTTTTTCTCCTTTTTCTATGTTATCGGTACATTTTCAATGCGGTTGTGGCGAATCCACCAACTCGCTAACCAACTCAAGTACAACAGGCCAATAGTTGCAAACATGACTGCACTCAACATAATCGGCCATTCCAGCGGGGCGATGAATCTTATAGCACATTCCACAATCTCAAGCCAATCGCCCAAGCCCTTGCCGGCGAAACACTGTAGCCCGGTCAGCCAGGAGCTACCCGAAACAGATGGCAAAATAGACGAAAATAGGCCGGCGGTCGCAGGAAAGTTCTGCGCCATCAGAACACCAGAGGCGACAATAAACACCGTCTGCACAAAGGCCAACGCACCAAGCAAACCCACCGGAATCAATCGCCAGCCAGCTTCGAGCGTACGCTGCAGCGGCGTCTGGACAGGACGGCGTGGTAACTGCAATTCCACCTGGGCGACAAACCGATCAGGTCGCAGCAAATCGCTGGCTGCTGGACTTTCTTGCAGTAGCGACGAAATCGCTTGCAAGGCTTCCAATTCGGCGCGGCAACTTTCACACTGCGCCAGATGTTCTTCCACACGGTGCACTTGCCGCTCCTGCAATTCACCATCGTGATAAGCCTGTAGCCAATCCAGTACGTGATCCATCATCCACCCTCCACATAAACTTTGAGCGTTTCTCGCAATTGCGTGCGAGCGTAATTCAGACGCGACATCACCGTACCCACAGGAATGTCCAGAGTTTCGGCGATTTCCTTGTATGAAAGGCCCTCGTATTCACGCAGAATCAGCACAGCGCGACTTGCGGGAGCCAGTGCCAGCACCGCCTTTCTCACCCGTTCCGCACGCTCATTGCGTTCGACAGCAACTTCCGGGTTGCCAGATGACGCAACCAAAGAGACATCCTCAATATTCGTAGATTCCCGTTCCCGACGTAACACATCCAATGCAACATTGGTCGCGATGCGATACAGCCAGTTCCGAAAGGGCGATCGCGGTTGGTAACGCGGCAGATGTTGCCACGCGCGGATAAAGGCCTCCTGCGCCGCATCTTCTGCCAGATTCGCGTCACCGCACATCCGGTAGACCACATTGATCACACCCTCCCGGTAGTGATAGACCAGTTCGCCAAAAGCTTGCCGGTCGCCGTTCTGCGCCCGCACAATCCACTGAAGCTCAGTCTCTTCCGGTAATGCCGTTGTTTTCACTTTGCCACTCACTTTTCTACTTATATAACGAAATACAATAGCACTTTATTCGGTGGAATTATCATACAGATCGAATCTACTCCGTTAACAAGAACTGGCGAGCTTGTCCACTCGCCAGCCTCTCTGTTCTGCTATCGCGCCCGACCCTATGCCTTTTAAACTGCGGGCAGCACTCGTTTCAGAAAAGCCATGCTGCGGCGTGTGCCCTCCACAAAGTCGCCTGCGCCCTCGAATTCGCTGCACACCATCCCCCGATAATCTCGTTCTGCCAATTGCTGCAATAGCCAGATCAACGGCAGTTCTCCCTCACCAGCCGGGACGAACGTAAAGCCCACGTCGGCCCACACGCCATCCTTGATGTGCACATTCACAATACGCGGGAGCACCGCCGCGAAATCAGCCTGCACCTGCGCCGCATCGTGCCCGGCCCAGGCGAAGTTGCCCGTGTCGATTGTGAAACCCAGATTCGGCGCGCCAACCTCCTCAACCAGGGCCGCCAACGCTGGCCCATCGTTAATCAACCGCCCGTGGTTCTCGATGCCCAATGTCACACCCAGCGATTCTGCCGCACTTGCAGCCTTGCGGAACGCCGCAATGATGTTGGGGCGCACAGCTTCCAACGTCACACCGGGTTTCACGTCGCCGGAGAAAGCGCGCACGACCGGCGCGCCCAGTTCAGCCGCCGCGCGGCACGTCACCAGCAGACGCTCGACTTCGACATCCAGCGCATTTGCGTCTGCCAAGGCAAAATCGCAGTAACCGCTGAGGCTGCCGATGGTCAATCCGGCGTCCGCCGCCCAGCGCTGCACCTGCGGGATCGTTTCACGATTCAACGTGATACCGTGGTGGCGCTCTGTGTTCCCGTTGATCTCCACACACTCACCACCCAGCGCCGCAATCTGCTCAAACACGCGTGGTAGCGGCGTTCCGCTCCAACCGAGACTCACTGCACCGATTTTCATCATACATTCTCCTTTGTAAGACGAGGTGGCAACTCACCCTACGATCTTTGCATTCAACGCTGTTGAGAAATGTGCAAGGTTCCAGCCAATGTCCCCACCGGGAGAGAAATCTCCAAGGTTCCGGGATGACGCGTATAGTGCGGGAGTGGCGCACCATTCCAGGTGACAGCATACGCCGCACCCGCATCTAGCGTAGCAATGACAACCGGCGCGTGATGCGGTGGACCAGACAACCGCAGGTCCGCTGAAAGTGCGCGCCGGTTCTCCGCTACATCCAATGCCTCGATCCACGTATCCAGCCCCACGGTGAGCCGCCCGGGCCGATGGTACGCGCTATACCAACACAACACCGGGGCCGAGAGTCCACCAAAGTGATGCCAGCCCGCGCCGCGCCCGGTCTGTGCGATGAAGTGCTCGAAGCAATTGTACGACTCGGTAACCTCTGCCTGCCACACATCGAGTGCGGTCTGCGCAATGCGGTAAGCGTCGTCAGCGCGACCCATATCAAGCAGGGCTTTCCAAAAGAACCACTGATGCGACATCCACACCGCGCCGTTCCAGTAGCCGTCGTCGCGGTAGTAAGGCGCGGTCTGATCCACGGTCGTCAAGCCACAGCGGCACCACATACGCTCCGGCGACATCAGCGCCTCCAGCAGACGCGCCTCCTGCTCTGGTGTACAAATTCCCGCCACCAACGGTGACGCGCCGTCCATGCCCATGTTGAAATTCACACCAGACTCATGGCGCAAAATGTCGACCGGATGACCATCCGCGTCGTGCAGGACGTAGCTGAAGTAGCCCGCATCGTCGTCCCAGGCATGCGTTTGGAGCGCCTCGGAGAGCAAGGCAATGTCCTCGTCGTATTCGGCGGGATCCTCGCCCAGCGCCAGCGCCGCCATGCGCATGATTTTGGCCGTGCGGATGACCTGCGATGTGCTGATCACCGGCGTCACCTCGGATTCCAAGCCGTTCCGGTGCACGTAGACCTGTGGCGGATAATCGTCCCAGCCGCCGGAGTTGTAGAAGTAGTCCCACGTGCGGATGAGGTTGGATTTGAGGTTACGTGTGGTAGACGAGCCCAGACGTCCGGCCATGAAACGGTGGTACTGCCGCATACGCGGGTAGAAGTACTCCAGAAATGCCCGCGACTGTGTGCGGTTCCACAATTCGTGGAAGAGATAGAACTGCGTGGGTACGGGGCTGCCGTGGTGGATGAAAGCCGCATCTTGCGTGCCGGGCGCAGTGGTGTAGGCATTGAGGTTGTCCAAGGCGCGGTCGAGGTCGAGTTCCGCCAGCCCCAAGCCGATGAAGCCGGAATCCCACGTGTAGAGACAATCCCACCAGCGCCCCGGCGTGCTGTGGCGGATCCACGTGCCGCGCGTGCGCACGGGGTAAACGATGTTGGTCAGCAAGGTCGCGGCCATGCGCTCCTGGCTGAAATGATAGGCTGAACCCGACGGATTAGGCACTAGATCGACAGCACGAGTGCGGGCTTGCGCGTGGACATCATCCCATACGGGCGAGGCTGGATCAAAGTCCGCCAACTGCGCTCGCACCTGCTCGGGATCGCCCGTGCAGATCAAGCCGTAGAAAGCGCGCTCCGCGCCCGGTTCGAGGAAAATGGGACGGAGGAAGACATTGGTATAATGCCCCTCCCCCGGCCCAGAGAGCCGCAACTGCACGTGCTCGTGGACTTTGTAGCGCAGTGTAGTGTCCAGGTCATCACAGAAGAACTCGCGCACCTGGAAGGTGACCGGCGCACCCGTGTGCGCGCCCCACGCCAGCCCGTAGACGTCTGTGAGATGTTCGTACTGCAACAGTAACGTGTCGTCACGCGGGCCTGGGAGCAGCTCCGCCACGGGATTGCGGCGCACCGGCTTAAAGCGTAAACGTTCCACATCGGCCTGCGCCAACACGGCGAAACCATCCAACTGCAAGCTTGCCTGTCCCTGAGTTTCCAACACAAGTGTCACTTCACCTGATGGCAGCGCGCCAACCGGAATTACGTGCGTCGCGAGGTCGCCTGTCCCGGACAATGTGAGTGCCCGCGAGGTCAGACCAGACAGCGTGATGGGCAGCGGATCTGGATCGTCCATATGATAGCGCAGCACAAGCGCAGCGTCCGGCAAAGCTTGAGGCAGCGTGAAGCGATACGTCACGCGGTCGCCGGGCGTGCGGCCGAAGCCTTGTCCCAGACCGAGGCCGTTCACAAAGCCGTGGGC
This sequence comes from Anaerolineae bacterium, assembly GCA_046260035.1. Classification (GTDB taxonomy): domain Bacteria; phylum Chloroflexota; class Anaerolineae; order B4-G1; family SLSP01; genus DSWT01. The sequence continues at coordinate 5,211 of JBJYXQ010000607.1, read as the reverse complement.
GCGGATTTCACCACGCGTCAGGCCATCGTAGCTGAGATTGGCGCGGTGCCCCTCGTAACCGAGCGCGAGGTCAACGTAGTCGAGGGCCTCGATCCATATCGCACCTTCGGGCAAGTCCACACGAGCCATATCCAGCGGCTCGGTCGAGTACGTGCGCAGCGGCGGGAAATGCAGCGAGGCCATGAAGTGCAAGACAAGGTTTTGCGCGATGCCCGTGCGATTGATACACGCGGCGCGCACCAGCACAGAGGTTTCATCGAGACGGCAAAAATCCACATCGGCGTAGACCTGATCTTTCCAGATGACCTCAAAGCGGTGGCTGACGTACGAGAGATCAGGCGCGGCCTTCCAAGGATGGTAACCGGATTCCCAGAGCACGTTGGGCGGCTGGATGCCGCGCCGGTACAGGCCCGGGAACACGCTCACGTCGAAGCGCATCCCGGCTTCCACGTCTGGGATATGCGAAATGCCCATATAGCGCTTGGTGTACGGTCCCCACGCCGAAAGGCGCAGGTCATGCGAACCGTGCAACTCCGTGGGGATGGCAAGTTGTGGATGGGCGCTCATAGGCCTAACCGGAAGAAATCGTTAGCGTTGCTGAAAAGCCAGGCGTAGGCCACTTCTTTAGCTTCGTCCAGGCTGAGATAGTCGATTTCCACCAGATCCGAGAGGGCAATGGCGATGTTATCACGAGCAATCTGCGCGTGCGCCCAGGCCATGTCCACACTCGTGCCACCCACATCGGAGCCATAACCGTGGATTTTGCCATGCGGCACGCTGGAAAGCGCCTGCTTGAACAGGTTCTGGCAGTAGATCGGGTCGATGATGTTGGCCCAGCAGAAATCGAGCGCCACGTTCGGGTAGTTCTTGCCGAGATAGAGCAATTCGCCGCCGTAGGGCCAGTTGGCGTGGAACAGATCAAAGCGCACGTCACGGTGCAATTCGATGAGCTTGGTCAAACCGATAGCGTTGGTTTTGACGATGTCGTTGCGAATTCCGGCCATGTGCCCAGTGTGGATCTGCACTGGCAAGTCCAGATCGCGCGCCATGCGCATAAAGGCGTGGAAGAGGTAGTCATCCAACGGCTTGATGCCGTCGGGATAGGACGCGCTACGGCGCGGATCTTCCATGAACCAATTGAAGACAGCTTCAGCCTCAGCGCGGGTGGGATTACCGTAATCGAGAGTGCGAGTGTAGGCGCTCTGGTCTTTAAACGTGACCGCGCCGTAAGCCTTATGCCCCTCGAAGATCACCCGGCAGACGTCGAGGTACTCGTCCAGCGAGGTGACCGTCCGCCCGACGACGTTCCCAAAAGCCTGCACTTCTTCGTAGCTGCGCACGGCGTGATAGCCAGGGAGCGAGATTGCCAACCGTCCGCGCGGGGTCAGCTTGAGCGTGCCGTCGAGCACCTTCTTCGCATCAGGCCACACATCTAGGATACGGACAACGATGTTGGCCTTCTCGAGGACACCGTCGAAGATAGCCTCATCCTCGTAATTCAGCAGCTTGTCCTGCATCCTCTGAAGCGCGCCAAGGGTCAGGTCGTCCTCACCATAGAATTCCTTGAGCGCGCGGCGGACCATCATCCCGTAGCCGGTAAAACGCGCGCGCTTCCAAGCCCGCTCGAGGATCGACCACCGCTCTTCCAACGAACGCTCGGTGTCGACCAACGCGGCCATGTCAGCATCCGAGGACGCGCTGTGCAGGTCGCTTGCGAAGTAGCCGTTGACAAACATCTCGAGAACGTCCTTTTGATTCGGCCCACATTCTATCGCGTGATCATGGCAATCCACGATGGGTACGGTTTCGCAGAAATCACGCAGGGCACCGTAACATTTGGCAGTGCCTTTCATTCAACACCTCCTATTAAGGAATCATACCGAAATTGTACTTCGCAAAACGATGCGACGCAAGCGAATGCTCCGGCGAATGCACTCCAAAGAATTTGCACAGATTTCCAACCGGCGTATACTCGGAAGTAACTACATAGAACCGCTGGCAGCTTTCCCCGCAATGAATGCAGACACGGTCACCAAGCCACGGGATGAGACTGATATTGAAGTGAAGGAGAGCGGTATGAGCATTCCTCCAGACCTATACAATCGTCTCCGAACCACGCTATTGCGCTGTGAGTCCTTCGAGAGCGACGAAACGCTCGAAGCCATCTTCGTGGATGCACGGCTCAGCGAGTGGACCGCCGATCTCCCTGAAGCGACCAGCGATGACAAGCGCGTGCGAGCAGCGATCAAGTATCTGCTGGGGAAGCGTGACGCCAATGGTGAGTACGCTCTCGTTCTGATGTTGCAGGTACTTAGCGAGCAGATACCCCCAGCAGATGCTCGACACCAAGAGCTTGCCGTCCTAACCGATGAGCTAGAGCGCGAGTTTAGGCTGCATCCTCCACAGCCCGAAGCCCCTGAGATGTTTGGAGATAAGTTTCGTCACTTCCTCTTAGGCGACACCGGAGCCCAACGCGCCTTCCGGAATCGTCAGGCAATGCTCAAGCTGGTGCACAATACCTGGATCAAGGACGTGCTGGAACAGTCATTGCACGGCGCGGCACTGATCGGGCTGGGCATGGAATACGACCCCGCTGCCGTCGATCATCCTTGGGATATAGTCGTGCAGATGCCAGAGCGCGCCGACACACAACTGCCGCCAGGCACGCGCATCGTGGATGTATTTGACAATACAGGTAGCTCGTTGCTCATCTTGGGCGAACCTGGCTCTGGCAAAACGACAATGCTGTTAGAATTAGCCCGCGATCTGATTACACGTGCAGAACAGAACAATATGCTACAAATCCCGGTGATCTTCAACCTCTCCTCATGGACCGTCAAACAGCCGTCGCTTGAGGAATGGCTGATTGAGGAATTCCGCACCAAGTACTACATTCCCAAGAAGGTGGCCCAAGCCTGGATCAGGGACGACGCCCTACTGTTGCTCCTTGACGGTCTGGACGAAGTCAGCGCCGATGCCCGAGACAAATGCGTGGCCGTCATCAACGCCTTCCAAGAGCAGCACATTGCCCCACTGGCCGTGTGTAGTCGCACTGCCGATTATGAGATATTGGCCACCAAACTTCACCTTCAGGGTGCGATTCGTCTCCGCCCTCTCATCCCTGAGCAAGCCGACGCCTACCTTGCAGATAGGGGCACCGAACTCCAGGCCGTGCGGGACGCCCTCCGACACGATCCGGTTTTACAGGAAATGGCCCAATACCCCCTTTTCCTCAGCATTATTCCCCTGGCTTACAGTGACCTCGCCTCAACCGACCTGCAAACACTCACTACACCCCAGGCCCGTCGTCAGCACCTATTTGATACCTACATCGAGCGCATGTTCCAACGTCGTGCCAAGGATATGCGCTATACCCCGAAACAAACCCGTTGCTGGCTCTCATGGCTCGCCGGACAACTGTCTCTGGATAACCAGACCGTCTTCCTCATTGAAAACCTCCAGCCTGACTGGCTCCCCGCGCGCGCCCAACGTCTCGCACGGGGATTCGTCATGTTGATTGTTAGCCTGATATTTGGACTCCTTATGGCACTGGTAACAAATCCCCCATACATACTTGCCGGTGGCCTGAGTCTTGCCTTGAGCGAATGGATTATTTCACTGATGAATCCAGAAGCTGAGCGCTGGTCGTGGCGTAGAGCTGCGATTGGGTTTGGCAGCGGAGTGTTGGGCGGGCTGGTCACAGGGCTTGTTGAGGGGATAGTGGCGGGATGGGGTAAGGAAGGAACCTGGATAGTGTGGCTGGGCGCAATGGTAGTTATGGGATTGTTTGATGGGCTGATCGTGGGATTGTTTGCCGGATTGGTTGAAGGGATGATTGGAGGACTCCACAATGTGAGAGGTGTCGAAACCCTTAAGTGGTCGTGGCGTCACGCAGCGCTATGGCTAGGTATTGGATCGGGTGCAGGGATGGTCCTGGGCCTGCTCTTTGGGTTAAGTGTTGGAATGGGCATTCAACTGATCTTTGGGCTAATTCTTGGGGCGAGCACTGGGCTGGGTAGTGGGCTGATCGGCGGATTTCACAGCGCGGACATACAGTTCAAAACCAGGCCCAACGAAGGTATCAGGCAGTCTGCAAAAAATGCTGTAGTGATCGTGCTGGTTGCCGGGCTGGTCGCCGGACCGGCTGTTGGACTGATTGTCGGTCTGGTTAAGAAGCTAAGTGGCGGGCAATTTGTTTGGCTGCCTATAACATTGGTTTTTGGGTTGGCTTTTGGACTGATTGGAGGCCTGATTCAGGGCGGAAAGGCTTCGATTTTCCACTACACCCTCCGCACCAGCCTCGCCCGCACCGGTCGTCTCCCCTGGCGGCTTGTTCCTTTTCTCGATCATTGTGTCGAGCGTATCTTCCTTCGGCGTGTCGGAGGCGGCTACATCTTCGTACACCGGCTGTTGCAGGAGCACTTCGCATCACTGACGACAGAGAACACCGAACATACCACAGAAAGCAAGGATCGCCCATTGCTTTCGTCAGATACTGCCGACCACAAATGAAGAGCACAGATCACGTATTGATTTGCGTTTCATTCATGGTCGGCCTAGCCCTTGACACTTATTTCATCCTCATATCTCGCTTTTCAACTACGTCAGTTCAGGTAAATCCTCAAAGTCTCCAATTTCGACCAGGTACATATTCGAGTATGCAGTCAGGTCGGAGGTGTAGAGCACAGCTTTGCCATCGGGCGTGAAGCGCGGGTGGCAGTGCGCGTGCTGGTTGTTGAACGTGCTGCGATGATAAGCCAGAATGCGCGGGCCGACGTAACGCCCGCCATCCCACTTGAAGAGCTGGATGTAGGGTCGCGCCGTGCTTTCGCTGGTGAAGACGAACGCCGCCGTACCGTCGCCCACGATCAACTTCTCGTCCAAGCTGTGGAAATGCGTCGAATGGAAGGGAAAGTGATCCTCCACCCAATCGCTGTTATCCCATTTGATGTGGCCAAAAACGTGCTTCCCTGACTCGTCGCGGGGCCGTCCGTGATAGCCGATGTGCACGCCGTCAGCGAACCAGTATTCGTGACCGATGGAGTAGTCGCCGTGCTGCGGGCGAATCTTCCACGTCTCACCGGTCTGCACGTTGAGGCCCCAGATGCGCTGGTCGATCCAGTTCCACGGGCCTTCGTGGCAGAACGTGAGAATATCGGGCAGCGCGGGTGACGTGTTGACGTGCCCCATGTAGCGGCGATCCTCGTGGAT
>JBJYXQ010000606.1:4197-8349 GCA_046260035.1 Anaerolineae bacterium | reverse complement strand
ACCGTCTCCGGCAAGTCCCGCTGCTGCAAGCCACCCCAGCCTGCCGATAGGATCCCGCGCTGGCCCGTGTGCACCAGGGCTTGCAGGATCAGGCGGGTGGTCTCCTCTGCTTTACGATTCACCATGCTCCCAAAGCCGATGTAAACGGGAGGCGGGCCGGCCTGCAAGAAGTCCACGAGCTCCTCTGAAGGTTTCCACCCGGTGGGCGGTTCTAGAAACCAGTACCCGGTCACGTGGACAGAGTCCGGCCAATCGGATGGCGGCGGTAACACCTGCGGGCTGTATCCGTAGAGGATGCTTGTCCCTTTTTCCAGCGCGCCGAAGGGTCCCCAGAAAGGCGCCGGTGGCACCTTTAGGATTTCGCGACGCGCTTTGTTATCCGCCGCGCGGTAGTTCTGCCAGAGCATCTGTTGGGCCAGGCGATGCGATAACCGGTTGGCCCACGCGGGCAAGCGCAGCGGCGGTAAAGGCACTAGAGCATTGGGGAATTCCCCGGTCGGCGTCAGCGGAAAATAGAAGGCGGGGACGAAGGGAATCCCTAACTTCTCTGACAATGCCTGCCCTACGAATAACCCCCCCGGTCCGGCGAGGATCAGGTTGGCGTCCTGACATGCCGTCAAGCCGCTCCGCGAAGCTTGGTTGACTAACTGCTGCGCGGTCTTGCCCATGCTGGCCAGGATCTTGAGGAAGTTCCCTTGTTCCAAGAGATTTTGCATCCCTTGCGCGACGGTCTGCATGTTGCCGCCCAGGTCCCAGAAGTCCAGATTATAGGTGGTGACCAGTTCCTGGAAGTCCTGGGAGGTCAACACGCGAACCGTGTGCCCGGCCTTCTTCAATCCCGTTCCTAGCGCGACATAGGGTTGCACATCGCCGCGACTGCCGGGTGCAATGATGGTGATGGTCAAGGGACGTATTGTTGTCATCGCTAGAACCTCATAATGTGTCACTACACTTACTCGAATAGACTCTGACTTTTTTTAACGTCCTGACTACCCCAAATACATTGCTCGGGCAAAGGTTCGCCGGAAATGGGGGATGGTTGCCAGTTCGATATAATCGACCCGGCGGGCGATATCCTGCGCCTCGGCGCGCTTGCTACGTGAAATGAGCGCTAACTTGGCCCCAATACCGGCAGCGTTCCCTACCTGTTCGAAGCGCTCTAGTGGCAGAGTTGGCAGCATCCCAATCGCCATCGCGCTGGATACGTCAATGTACGTGCCGAAAGCTCCAGCGATGATGACGCGGTCAATGGTTTGTTCGGCCAGGCCGCGCGTTTCCAAGAGGATCTGAATGCCCGCCCGTATAGCGCCCTTGGCGAGTTGCAGTTCTTGTATATCCTTTTGCGTGAGGGTGATGGCAGCCTGCCCTTCTCGCTCTTCTTCGCTGACCAGCACGAATTCGCGCATACCTTCATCGCCATCCAGCACACCGGAGCCACACAGCCCCACTGGCGCTACACCACCGATGGTTTGGTACGCAAGCTGGTCGCCCACTATCTGCATCCGTTCGATAGCGCCCTTGGCGGCGCGCATCCCGTGCTTGATGTGCGCGCCCTCAAAAGCCGGGCCGGACGCGCAGGAAAGACTGGTCATTGCACCGTGATCGATTAGGCAGATTTCGGTGTTAGTCCCGATGTCCAATGCCAGTACAGTCCCTTCGGCCTGCGCGACCCCGGTGGCAAGCAGCATCGCCACATGGTCCGCGCCTACGTAACCGGCGATATTGGGCAATAGGTGCATATAAGCTCCCGGCGCAATATTCAGCCCCACATCGTGGGCCTTGACGTCAAGGGCAGCATCGACGGCTGGAACATAGGGTGCGCGCGCTAGTTGTGCTACGGGCAATCGCAGGAATAAGTGATGCATCGCCGTGTTGCCCACCACCACCGCCTCGACGATCTCCGCTGGATTAGCATCCACTTTACCACACATCGTAGTGGCCATCTGGTTGAGAGCGCCGACCACTTTCTGCTGCAACTCTGTCGCTTCGACCAGCCCTTTTTTCGCATATCCCATGCGAGCGATCAAGTCCTCGCCATAAGCGATTTGTGGATTCATCATTCCCTGCGTTGCTAGCGTTCGTCCGTTCTCCAAATCTACCAAATAGCCGGCGATTTTTGTGGTTCCCAAGTCCACTGCCAAACCTAACGGACGCCGGGATGGGGAGAGCAGCGCCACGATTTCTCGGTTATCGTCTCGCAGAACGACATCGGTTTGCCAGTTAGCCTCGCGCACTTGTGAGGAAAGATTGCGCAGAACCTCGATATCTATATCACGACACGCGATCTGATGCTGTTGCCGCAGTGCATCCAACAGCCGCTCGGCATCTGCCTGCAGGTCACCTTCTTCCAGCGAGGGTGGGGATAACAACACCGAATAAACGTGGACCGGAGGTTCCAGGTCAACGGCGCTCTCCTGGCCTTCCACCTGGGTTCGTTGTGGCGTGGTCAACGACGCCGGGGGCACGCCTATCTTGCAGTTCCCCAACGGTATCGCCTGGCATGCCAGCCGGTAGCCCTCAGCCAAAACATCAGGTGTAAGTGACGCCTGTTCCCTGGAAGTTACATCCGAAACCTGCCCATCCAGGACTTGCACTTTACAACGCCCACAGGTTCCCGCCCCGCCACAGAGACTGACCAGATCCACGCCTAATTGACGCGCGCAATCCAGCAGCGAGTGACCGTCGGGACATTCCCCCCGGCGGCCTACCGGTTCAAATTCGACGTTGATAGTCATTATCTACCTCTGATTGGATATATAAAGATTATACCCTATAATACTCCGCTGAACGTACAAAGGTCATAATTGGAGGCTGACATTGTTCATCAAACCTGATAATTGGAATGAACTATCCCCTCTGGAAAAGCGCAAACTTCGCCTGGACCACTGGCAAAATACGCCTGTGGAGTTTGTTAGCCCGGAAGCGGAAGCAAATTACCGGGAACGCATTACCCGTATACGCAAAGCCTACGATATCGAACCCGCAGACCGGATCATCGCCGATCTAGGCATGGGGGCTGGCGAATATGCGCTGCACCGTAAGGGCCTAACCGGCATAGATATCCTGTATCATCCAGAAAAGCTGCATGATCCGATCATTGAATTCAATAACGAATTCCAACCCGATCTGGCAGTCCGCACGATGTCGTATGCTGGACCGGTCATGGACATGCTTGGTCTAGAAACCTATGTCTGGGCCGGGCAAAAACTACCGGATCACCTGACCATTCAAATGGTTGAAGGCGAGTATATGACGGGTGATGAATACAAGGAATTTATCGCTGACCCCTCAGGGTTCTTTCTGCGAAAGTACATTCCACGGATGTTCTCCAAACTCGGTGGTCTTGCGGTGTTGCCCAACTTTCCGCAGGTCACGGAAATCGTCGATGTGGTGACCCTGGCGATGCCGTTTGGCATGCCTTCGCTCCAAGAAGCGCTCAATACGCTGATGAAAGCTGGAACGGCTTTAATGACATCGCTGGAGACGGCAAGAAAAACGGGTACTATGCTGGCCGCTTCCGGCTTCCCAAGTGCACCGGGAGGCAACTTTTGCAAAGCCCCCTTCGACTTTCTCGGTGACACTCTGCGCGGCACGAAGGGCATCCTCACGGATATGTACCGCCGTCCGGACGAGGTTATCGCCGCTTGCGAGGCTTACGTGCCTGTCCTGGTGAACTCAATCGTCAAGAACTGCGATATGATGGGTACGCCGGGGGTGATGTTCCCGCTACACAAAGGCGCCGATGGCTTTATGTCGCAGGCCCAGTTCGAGAAATTCTATTGGCCGACTTTTAAAGCCGTTATGATAGCATTCTACGAAGAAGGTCTCACAAATGCCCTGTTTGTCGAGGGTAGCTACAACAAGCGCCTGGAGACGATTGCCGAGATGCCGGAAAAGTCTTGCTACTGGTTCTTCGACAAGAGTGATATGCGCCGTGTCAAGGAAATCCTGGGGGGCAAATTCACGATTGGCGGCAATGTCCCGGCTTCATTGATGGCCGCCGGTTCAACAGAAGCCCTGCGTGCTTATTGTGACGATCTGGTCGAACTCTTTGAACATACCCCCGGCTACATTATGACCTTTGGCTGTGGCTTTGAGATGACGACAGACGAAAAGATCATCGCCTACCGAGATTCGGTGAGAAAATGATGG
>JBJYXQ010000606.1:0-4097 GCA_046260035.1 Anaerolineae bacterium | reverse complement strand
ATGATGGTCTAGGTATGGACTATTCACACACCCTTGTTATGGCTTGCGCCACTGTCATCGAAGAAATGCAGCCACTCCTGCCAGAAGGCATAGCCTATCAAGTTTTCGATTTTGGGCTGCACATCAATCCTGCCAAACTACGCCACACGTTGCAACAAGCTATCGATGCCGTCAACGAACAATACGACACGATCATCCTGGGGTATGGGTTGTGCTCACAGGCCATCATTGGCATCAGAGCTAACGGTTGCCGGTTGGTCGCCCCGCGCGTGGATGATTGCATTGCCATCTTTCTCGGTTCGCGCACGGTCTATGCTACGCAACACCGTGCTGAACCGGGAACCTATTACTTGACCAAGGGATGGATCGAGGTGGGCGATTCGCCGTTTTCGGAATATGAACAAAACGTCCAACGCTACGGCGAAAGACGTGCCAAGTGGATTTACAGGGCGATGATGGGCAACTACAAGCGACTGGCGTTGATCAATACCGGACAATATGAACTGGAAAAGTATCGCGAATATACGCAGCGCACCGCCAAGCAGTTCGGTTTGCGCTATGAGGAAATTGAAGGCTCCGATACCCTGGTCAAGAAGATGCTCTATGGCCCCTGGGATGACGAGTTTGTTGTGATCGAACCAGGCGAAACGTTTACCTTACAGCAATTCTTGACTTGAGTTTGACGAGCGCTCTACATCAATGCGGGGTTCGATTTCGGGCTACAACCGAAATCGAACCCCGCATTATCCTGCGCCTTCGTCGCAATTTTCGTGCGAAAACGAATCTTCGGATAGGGTGTTAGTATTTCCCGTATTCCTTGCCTGTATCAATCATCGCATGGACGTTCTCGGCAGTGCTGTCATCGAGAACAGCGCCGTTGGCAAGGATGTAGCCGCCATCGCCAGCTACATCGTCGATCAATTTCTTGACATAGTCGGAGACTTCTGCCGGCGTTCCTGTTTTCAGTAGTGACCCGGGCACATTGCCGCCAAACGTGGCCCAACCGCCCAGCTTTTTCTTCACTTCCTTCATGTCGGTGTGGTCGAACATCCAAATGGAGTGACCAGCAGGGATGTCAGGGTCGGTAATGATATCCAAGCGCTGGTTATACCCCCCTTCAACAAACAGATAGGGTATAGTCCCGGCCTCAATCAATCCCAAAAGTACGGCTTTCAAGGTCGGCCAGTAGAATTTCTCGAAATCCTTGTTGGACATAAATCCGTCAGCACCCTTGTGAAGAGGAATGAAAACGAAGGGGTTGCTGGCAGAATTGGCATTTCGTACACCCATATCGATGGCGAGGGGCACAATCCGCTCCATAGCTGCGATAACTTTATCAGGCTGACGGTACATATCGAGCATGATGCCGCGCGTACCGCGCAAGGTATCGCCCAGGGTATCGAATGGGGCCTTCGTGAATGCGCCGATCGTGTTGGGCAACCCCAAACCGGCCATAGATGCACCCTCAATCGGTCCAACGGCTGAGATCCATTCCATAATGAGCCGGCCTGCTTCCAGGAAAGTCTGAAAAGCCTGCTGCACAGGCGGAATTCCCGCCGGGATCAGAGCAAGCCCGACAAAAGGCAACTCAACAATGTCCGTCCAGGGACCAAGCATTCCCCACGGCCCTAATGCGCCAAGAATACGGGGTAGGTAGGTGCGCATGAAGAAATCACTTGGATTGTTGATCAAGGCATCGTAATCATCCGCCGTCATATATTCAGCTTCAACGCACTGGTACGATGTATCCGGAGGCGTGCCGTGACCGGGCCAACGGTAGTTCTTTACTTCCAGCAGCTCAAAGGCTTTGCCTGGCCCAACCAACGCGCAGCTCACCAAAGCATCGGGCAGAAAATCTGCATTAAACTTGCGGAAGACCTCGCCCAGTTTCTCGTAATCGTACATGAGGGTCTCAACGGTCACGCCAGCATAATGCGCCGGGAAAACGCCCCACCACGGGATAATCGGGATGCGCTCAGGTTTCTTCAACTGGACGACATCCATAATCATTCGGGCACGTTGTGCATATGCCTTTTCCGCTTCGGGGCTGGCGAACTCCATCTCAGGCGAGGCCCAGGCCTGGAGCCGGGCAGCTTGTTTTTCTTTTAGAGACATTTTGTTCCAATTTTCAGGTATGGTAAACATGGCTTATCCTCCCGTCCATTGTTTCGCCAATGCAACAGCGGCCATAGCATCACGGCCATAGGCATCCGCGCCGGTGTATTCGCGCACCTGCTCATCGATTTGTCCGCCGCCAATCATAGTCTTTACATCCAAGCCGGCCGCTTTGAGCGCTGCGACAGTTTCCTTCATAGGATCGATGGCCAGGGTGAGAAAACCACTCAGGCCCACAATCTTGGCACCGTTCTGCTTGACGGCCTCGACAAATTTGGCCGGTGGGACATCCACACCCAGGTCGATGACCTCAAAGCCGTTGATCTCCAGCATAAAAACCACGATGTCCTTAGCAATATCGTGGATGTCGCCTTCTACTGTCCCGAAGACGATCTTGGCGCGCTTTTCGGATGTCGCTTCTTGCTGGATATGCGGCTTGACCAACTCTGTAATCTGAGCCAGTATCTCGCCGGCGAGGATTAGCTCCGGGATGAAAGCTTCCTCTCTCTCAAAACGCCCCCCGACGATCTCCATCGCCTCACGGCACGCATCTAGGATTTTAAAGGGATCGCCGCCGGCGTCGAGAGCCTGCTGTGTGATCGCCAGGGCATCCTCCTCGCGCATATCGGTTATCGCATCAATCAGTTCTTGAGACATAGTTCACTCCTTTCGTTAATTAGTGTGGGGCAGCTCTGTGAGGTGTCCATTTCTGAAAAAGACTTGTATTCCAACTTACCAACATCAAAATTCTGGCGCCACCTCCTTCTTTTTCGAGTTTTCGGGTGGGCGATCAGCCAAACACACCCTTGCGTGAGGCACGAACATAGTTAAGACAACGCCGGTCTTGCCCTAACAGCAGTTCAGTGGTCAATATCGCTGCCTGGATCTCGCGATCCAGACCGGCTTGTATTGCGAGCGTCAGGAAAGTGCGGTTAATGTAAGATCGCGCCGGCAGCCCGAAGGAGGTATTGCTCAAGCCCATCGTGATATGAGCATCGGGGTATGCCTGGCGGATCGCGCGGATGGTGTCCAGGGTGATGAGAGCGTTGTTCGTATTCGTGGCGACCGTCATCGATAAGGGATCGATATACACGTCCGAGTCAGGTATGCCAACAGCGCGAGTTTCCACCATCATTTTATGGATAATCTCCATACGCTTTTCCCCGCTTGCCGGGACGTGTTTGTCGTCCATTGCCAGTGCGATCACCTGGCATTTGTGTTCAGCAACTATGGGTAGAACTCGTTCCAGGCGCTCTGGCTCTCCGTTGATTGAATTGATCATCGGCGTCTTGTTAATAACCGGGAAGGCAGCACTCAACGACGCAGGATTGACGATATCCAGGCATAATGGTGTGTCCACAACAGACTGAACGGTCTCGACGAGCCAGACCAGATCATCAGGCTCCTGGTTGGGATGCGTGCCGGCATTGACATCCAACCAATTCACTCCTGCCTCGGCCTGCTTCGTAGCGAGTTTTTTGATAAAGTTCGCGTCTCGCTCCGCAATGGCTTGGGCGACACGTTTGCGAGTTCCATTGATCTTTTCGCCAATGATTTGCATAGACTTCTCCTTGTCACATGTGGTTGACCTTCTGCACCATATAATGGCCTGGCAAAGTTTGCAAGTGGTAAACAAACAACTTTTCCTAAACAAGTTTCCTATTTTGCATGGGGAGGGGAGAGAGAAATTCGAAAACGCTTGACAAGAACAACAAACAATATATACTAATAGTTAGAATTCTAATTATGGATTGATATGAGCGAAGAAAATATTGCATCCAACCGGCCGCTGGTTATAGCAAGGATGGCGACGTCATTTCTGACATGGCGGCGCTATCTGCAAAATTTCCTGGTGCCTTATAAAATCACACTTAAACAAGCCTATGTTCTCCGCCAACTCACAAAGCGAGAATACCTTTATCCATCCGATATCGCCAGTATGTTGTACTGTGACCGTCCGACGGCAACGGTCATTATCCGCA
>JBJYXQ010000605.1:0-2842 GCA_046260035.1 Anaerolineae bacterium | reverse complement strand
CATGGCTCGCGGAGCTTCCAGAGCCGGCATCTCGTCGACGGCTTGAGGAGCTTCCGACATCATCATTGGGGTGATACCACGCTGCATATAGGTTAGCCCCGCCGTCACCACAAAAGCAATCGCTGCCAAAGATGTTGCCAGGCGCATAAACAACAGCGGCATTGAACGATGTCGTGCCCGTTGCGGTGATTTTTCGGTCACCGAATTTTCGGTCACCATCGACGGCGTAAGCAGGTAGTTGCGTGGCGGTTCGCGCAAAGGAGCAGCCTTTACCAAGGCTACGACCTCGCGCATCTTCTCGACTTTCTGCCGCAAGGCGTGATCCTGAGCCAGCGCCGCCTCGAAAGCCGCTTGCTTTGCCGGATCTAATTCGCCATCTACGTAGGCAGAAACGTCTACGTCGCGCCACGTTGTTTGCATCTGCGTCATTTCTCTTCCTCCACACATGCGGTGAAGGTGCGATGACAGCGCACCGTCACCCCCACATTATGTGTCTTCCCTTCCACGTTATTCTTCATCCTCACTGTTTAGACGATAGCGGTGCGGCAAAAGTTCCCTTTCTTCCTGTAGCAACTGCTGCATCGCCCCCCGCGCACGTGCCAACCGCGATTTGACGGTGCCCAGGCGAATATTGAGTGTGTCCGCAACTTCCTGATAGGCCAATCCCAGGCGGTCGACTAAAACCAGCACGATGCGTTGATCTTCCGGAAGTTTCGCCAGGGTGCGTTCCAGCAAAGCGCGCAACTCTTGTTGCTGGGCGGTCTGTTCCGGCTGGGCACCACCGTCCGTCAGATGGGGATTGGCCTCGTCATCCATATCGCCGAAATCTTCCCACGATACCGTGGGGCGGCGCTTGCGGCGGCGCAATTCGTCATAGCTGGCATTGGCGACGATACGCAACAACCAGGAGCGAAAGGAGCCGCCGCGAAACTTTGCCAGCCCTTTGTATGCCGAGATAAAAGCTTCCTGCGTAGCATCATCTGCTGCTGCCGCGTCGTGTAGCAGATGCCAGGCCAGGTTATAGACTTGGGTCTGGTAGTGCAGGATCAGCGCGTTGAAAGCGTCCAGACTGCCCTTCTGGGCCCGCTGGACCAACGCCGCCTCATCCCATGTCTCGGTCATTGTGTTCACGCTTATGTCCTTGAAGCTAAGACTACAAAAATCTCCTATGAGGTTTTGCTAGCTGGGCGTCTACACCGGCGAGAAATCTGCCTCCTGCGCACCTGTTGACAGGCGCCTGCTGAGGCTTTTGCAATCCGCCTTCGCTTGACGTATTCCTGAATTTAGCTATACTTATTGCCAAGCCGAAGTGGCGGAATAGGCAGACGCAAGCGACTCAAACTCGCTCGGGTAACTCCCATGTGGGTTCGACTCCCACCTTCGGCATTATAACGCACAAGCGGGTGAACGCCAAGTTCACCCGCTTGTTTGTTGATGGCGACACCGTCAGAGACCGCCCAGAGCAATCTGAGGAGAGTGCCTACAACACAACGAAAACAACAGGTGCTTGACGCTTCTATTTCCTCAGGATATAATCGCCCACAAGGTAGGAGGAGAGATAAAAAAGCATGAAAGGCATTTTCGAAAGTTTGCGCAAAACCCGCAACGCCGTCTTTGGACAGATTGCGCACATTCTGGGCGCTGGCGATATCGATGCGGAGACATGGGAAGACCTGGAAGCGTTGTTGATTCAGGGTGATGTAGGCGTTGGAACGTCACTGGCCTTGATTGAGCGATTGCGGAAACGCGTGAGTGCCGAGGGAATCTACCGGACCGACGGCTTGCAGGAAGTGCTGCACGAGGAGTTGAGTAACCTGTTACCGGAAGCAGAACCCTTGAATCTAGAATGGCCGTTGGCAGTGCTGTTGATTGTGGGTGTCAATGGCTCAGGAAAGACAACGAGCATCGGCAAGTTAACAGCGCATTTCAAGCAGAAAGGGCGCAAAGTAGTGCTTGCGGCGGCGGATACGTTCCGCGCGGCAGCAATGGACCAACTGGAGATTTGGGGGCAGCGCGTGGGCGTGCCCGTCATCACCGGGCCAGAAGGTGGTGATCCCAGCTCCGTGGCCTACGACGCGATCCAATATGCGCAGTCGCACAGAAGCGATATGGTCATCGTCGATACAGCCGGGCGTTTGCACACGCAACATAACCTGATGGCGGAATTGGAGAAGATCCAGCGGGTGATTGCCAAGCGGGTGGCCTGGGCACCGCACGAGACGCTTCTTGTCATCGACGCCAACACTGGCCAGAACGGGTTGATCCAGGCGCAGCAGTTCCTCAACGCCGTCAAGGTCAGCGGTATCATCCTGGCAAAGCTGGACGGCAGTGCCAAAGGCGGGATGGTACTTTCGATTGGGCATCAATTGGGATTGCCGGTGCGTTTTGTGGGCACGGGTGAACATGTGGAAGATTTAGCGCCCTTCGACCGCGAAACCTTCGTGCAGGGTCTTCTGGGCCAATCATAATGTGGAGGAACAATGAGTGAATCTATAGATCGTCTCGAAAATCTGGCTTCTCGCGTGGAAGCTATCTGGAGGCGTCTTTGACTTACCTGGCAAAATCCAGGAACTTGAAGCCCTAAACGCACAAAGCGCTGATCCCAACCTGTGGAATGATCCTGATAACGCCCGAGAGGTCATGCAGCGGTTGGCGGCACTTCAGGAGGACGTGCAGTACTGGACCGGTTTACGCCAGGAGATTCACGACACTCAGGAGTTTTTCGCGCTCGGCGACGAAGACCTGTTCGATGAACTTGAACAAACGGCGGACAAGCTGGAACAGGAAGTGGGGCAGGCCGAATTCCGGTTGCTCCTTTCCGGTCCCTACGACCGGGGGGACG
>JBJYXQ010000604.1:13444-14686 GCA_046260035.1 Anaerolineae bacterium | reverse complement strand
CGGCCTTGATAAATCGCCCCTCAGCGCTTTGAACCAGCCATCGCTCGTCCACTGGATGGGCTCAAGCAAGGTCCGCTTTTCTCTGTCCTTCTACTCCCGCACCCCACGCACAATTATCCATCACTTGCTCGAAGCATACTTCGTCTTTTTGATTAAGCATAAGACCTCATTTATGAATGACTTGTTCCGTGTTGTGTCACTTGCACGTTCTGTTGGAGTAACTTATCATGCGTTTCAACCGAGATGCTGGGCAATTAAGTCGGTCAAGCGCGGTGTTCTCGCCTCACGGTATATGTTGGGCGCGACGCCATCCAATAGTGCCCAGCCGATGGCGAGCGGATGGTTGCTCAGGGCCTGGTAGACCTCCGCGAGTTCGTGGGCATGCTTCCAGGTCGTGAAGTCGAAGAGCGTTCCACCATGAGCACGATATCGTTCGAAGTAGTAGGTCGCAAGGCCCTGGCTGTCGAAGTCTGCGTGCTCAAGGGCCGCGCCCTCCGTTAGAAGTTTCGCGACATCGAGTGCACCACAGCCGTTGCCCATCCACTCCCAGTCAATGAGAACCACGGTGTTTTCCCCATTGATGGCTCGCAAGCCGATGTTGGACGGGTAGAAATCTCCGTGAACGAACGTCGTGGGAAACTCGCCGAATGCCGCAATCAAGGCGCTGCGATCGCACTCGTGGCGTTTCCACAGGGTGGCGTCGGAATCGGGCAGCGTCTTGTAGAATGCCTCGCGAGCAGGTCGAATTCGTGCGCCCCGGATGCCCTCTTTGACCCGTTCGAATTTGGCTAATTCGGCCTCGCTGACCGGTAACCCCGCAACGTATCGCGCTACGGCTTCCCCTCGCGATAGGCGAGCGCCGTCCGAGATCAGCCAATGCAACTTCTTGAGCTGTGCCAGTGGCCCAGGCTTCTCCCAGGTTGCGTGTAGCAAGGCGAGTCGATCGAGCGCAACGGAATAGCGCCGGTGGATCTCCGTTAGTTCGGCCGGTGCGTTAAACGCCGTCAGCTCGGACGAGACGTCGCGCATAATCAGCCAATGCTCGTTCGATGCCGGATCATCCAGCGCCGTGACAAATGGCGCGTCAATGCGCGATGGCAGCCTGTCAGGGCCAAACATGCCTGCTGCGAACGCCAAGGATTCACGCGGCAGCGGAGCGATCCCCATCACGATGTCGGTTGGCCCACCGGGGATCCAGCGTTTGATGACTAACTCGACCACGCGCTCCTTGTTGTCTTCGAC
>JBJYXQ010000604.1:1718-13344 GCA_046260035.1 Anaerolineae bacterium | reverse complement strand
TTAAGAACGCATTTGTGTTCTCTAAGATGATCTCTTGTTGCGCTTCACGAGAAATGGTGGCTACGCCATCGCCTGGTTGTTCGCCATACCAACCAAATTGTGCATGATTGGCTCCATCGATTTCGACCCATAGCGTGTTTTGCGGAAGACGCTCGCGTGAAGCCAGAATCCCTTCCACATCCCCATCTTCGGTTCCGAAAATAGATAAGACATCGAGATGGGTGAAGCTGCTTAAGTCGGTGTTCGCTGCGGAATAGGATGCCCACAGGAACAAGCCATCCACTGAAGAAGGGTTGGCGGAGACGTATTCGGCCGCCATTGCCCCGCCCAAAGAATGACCGCCAATCACCCATAGTTCGATATCTGGGTTGGCCTGTATGATTTCATCGGCGACATCACTATCAAAGACGGCTAGATTAAGTGGCATCTGCGGAATGACGACCAAACGGCCATCTGCGGCAAGCGCCCTGGCTAAAGGCGCGTAGGCCCGTGGGTCTACATGCCCGCCAGGATAGATAATGATGCCCATCTGCGATGAGCCGGCTTGAGGGCTGAAGACGATCCATTCTCCAGAGCTAACCAGGACAGTATGATCGCTTTCTAAAGACGCTATTGCTTCTGGCATCGCTTCAAGGGGATGGCTCCCCCACCAGATAAAAGCCGCGACCGCAACAACCAGTAGTGCACCAATGCCCAATGCAATTTTCCCGCCCCACTTTTTCATTGACAAATTCTCCTTCTTCTAATTTCAAAACACCATCGTGATGATGGCTTGGGGTGGAGCAAGATATTTCACCACTTGGCTATTCACCCACATTTGGAAGATGCGATCTGCAGCGCTCAGATTGAGAATCACGACAGCCACCCGACCGTCCATATTGACAAAAGCCGTGGCGACAAAATCGTCACTGCTGGATGTACAGGCAATCCGTTTGGCCCCGGGCTTGATGAAGCGCGAAAAGTGCCCAAAGTAGTAAAAAGGAGGGTTGTAAGCGACTTCGCCCGTCCGTGTATCGACCACGACGATGCTGGAGCCGCCGAGACCACCCGCATGGCGGGGACCGCGATTTTCGTCTAGAAGCATATTCCAATACGTCCAGCCGTTGGTCCAGTTGTTCAGATCCAGGATCATGTTCTTGGCAACGTTGATGCCGGTTTCCCAAGTGCCGCCCATACCGGCCTCGGTGTAGATGATGTTTTTGTCGGGAAACGCATCGTGCACCATCCGCACATTGTTAAAATGGTGCCCTACGTAATAGTGAAAAGCGATGCCATAGATGTATTGCGCTGCTTCGGGATCGTCGTACATCACTTCGGCACGTTGGTACATGATGCCCCGGTTGTGGTCCCAGAACATGAGCTTCAAGTCGGACAATCCGTTCTTTTTCAGCGTTGGACCTAGGTAATCTCGCACAAAGTCGCGCTCTTCTGCGGCCGTGAATACACACGATTCCCAAACCTGTACGGCCAGCGCCTCATTTTGCACCGTCAGACCCCAAATGGGAATGCCCTCTTTTTCGTACGCCTTGACGAATTTGACGAAATAATCGGCCCAGGTTTGAGCGTACTCCGGCTTGAGCTTGCCGCCGTAAAGCATATCGTGGTTGGTTTTCATCCAGGCTGGCGGACTCCACGGCGAAGCGTAGATCTTGATGTTCCCCTCGGCAGTCTTTAGCGCCCGTTTGATGAGCGGAATACGGAATTTCCGATCGGGTTCGATGGAAAAATGCTTCAGTTCCGTGTCGCCTTCTACATCATCATAGGTATACATTTCGGCTGAATAATCACAGCTATGGATGGTGGTTCTGCACAAGGTGTACCCGTTCCCTTCGTCAGGATCGAAGCACATTTTTAGGAACCTTTCCTGTTCCTCTGGCGACAACTTGGCAAAGTTGTCCGCGGTCGCATCGGTAAACGCCCCGCCAAATCCTTCAATAGTCTGAAAGGTCTTGTCCACATCGACCATAATCGTCGGATAATTCTCATCGGGCTGTTCGAGTGGCTCAAAGGCGCGAGGTTCTTCGCGCAACAGACGGGAAGGGCTTTGAGCCGTCAGGTAAACGACGGCTTCTTTGTAATCTGTGGCTTGAATTGCGTGATCCGAACGAACTTTGGCGGATGTTTGCATTTTTCCTCCTAAATCAGGATTATCGAAAACGCTAGTGTAAACGACTCGTCCACCAGTACGTCAAGGCCGCAATCCACCCCAGGAGTCCCCATACCGCCAGGTAGATGCCGTAGGGCATGGCCAGGGCCGGATGCGGCATGGACAGCAAGTCCTGGGGATTGTTAGAGGTGACCGAGTCGGCACCTGCCAGCCAAAGGCGTGAATATTGCCAGGGTTCGTCCACCACCCACAGGTTGACCCACAAACCGGCATTCTGGTAAGCATGGATCCTGCGATCCGAAAGGCCGTACTCACTGTTGACGACCCAGTAGCCGTCGGCGACGAGAGATGCGGGCGAGGGCGGACTCTCGGTATAGTCGATCCCCACTGCCAGGATCGCACCGGGGAGAACCGATTGAATCTGGGCAATCGCTTCCGGTTCTGCCAGGACCCAGGTGTGGTCGGTGACACCGGCCACCCTGATCTCTTCCAGGCACAGGGCAAGCGCCTGATCGGTATAAGGATGACTGGCGGAGGGGATGCGTAGATCATAGATGAAATAGAGATCGTTTTCCTTGACCAAGTGCAGTATGGCTTCCAGGGTGGGGATGGCCTCTCCGGTAAAAACACCCCGCCAAGCGAACCAGCTTCCCGCATCCAGACGGGACAACTCGTCCCAGGTGAAGGTTTCGACCGGGTCGTCTTCCCGCCTCGGGAAAACCTGCGCCACGTCTGTGGTGCGGGCCAGGGTGTCGTCGTGCATCAGGAAGAGAACGCCGTCGGCGCTGATGGTGATATCCGTTTCGAGGCCGTAGACGCCCAGGTCGACAGCCGTCTGCATGGACGCCAGGGTATTTTCGGGTGCCTGGGTTGAGGCGCCGCGGTGGGCGAACAGGCGGGGTTTCTCCGGCAGCGTGCCGCGATAGACGTTGCCCGGGGTCCAGAAGACGGGGATCAACCAGAGGATGAGCAGGCCGGCTGGTATCAAAACGTTCTTCAGCGCACCGTCAACCGTCCCCCACCGCTGCAGGCTCCAGGCCAGGAACAACAGGAGGCCGGCATCGACGATGAGGCGGAAATACCGTAACAGTTGCCCCAGCCGGTAGAGCTGGACCGGGTTCTTCAGAAACAGAACGGCGAAACTGCCGTAGAAGAAGAGCAGAAAGAAACCGCCAGTGGCAAGGTAGAGCCATGTGGGGCCGGTCCTGCGAATGTCCCAGCGCACAGCCATGCGCGCCGCGCTCCACAGGGTAACCAGCCCGGCAAAGCCTATGAAGATCAGCAGGAAGTTCGCCCGCAGGCCGGTTGCCCCGGTTAGGAAGTTATTGAGCGTCTCCTGGAAGGGCAAGTTCGTCAGCCAGAAGGCCAGAAAAACTATCGCATGGATGAGGGTAACGGGTGTCATTATCCTTTTCACGACTGCACTCTAGACCTTGAGCGCGCCACGGAATCCCCTGGCGCTGTAGTAGGATTCTGCGCCGTTGTGATATACGAAGACATGGTTATAGCGACGATCACAAAAGAGCGCGCCGCCGAGTTTTCTAATCTCAGCAGGCGTTTTTATCCAGCTCGACGTTTTCGTATCGAACTCGCCGAGTTTCTGCAACGCCCGGTATTGTTCTTTTGTCAAAATCTCGATGCCTATGGCAGTCGCCATGTCCATAGCGGTGTTTTCTGGTTTGTGGGCTTTCCTTGACTCCAGTCCTTCGCGGTCGTAACAAACGCTTCTGCGACCTATAGGGCTTTCCGCTGAACAATCATAAAAGATGTATTCGCTCGCCTTATCATCATAGCCGACGACATCTGGTTCACCGCCGGTTCTTTCCATTTCATTGAGTGACCACAATTTTGCAGGATTCGCTTCCAGCTTTGCTTG
The DNA here is from genome assembly GCA_046260035.1 of Anaerolineae bacterium. GTDB lineage: Bacteria > Chloroflexota > Anaerolineae > B4-G1 > SLSP01 > DSWT01. The sequence continues at coordinate 9,361 of JBJYXQ010000604.1, read as the reverse complement.
TACGTCAGCCCATTCCAGACCTTTATGGCGGTTCATATTGCTCTCGAAACGGGCTTTTAGTGTGCTGAGTAGGTCTTTACGTTGCTTTGCGTCTATGACTTTCGCGTTTTTCATCTCTGTTTCTTCCTTTTCTGCTCTATGTGGAGAGATCGGGCTTAGGGCGTTACATACAAGTGAACCTGTCCTCCATAGAAATCACGCTGCCGGATCAGGTCCATCTGTGTGGCCAACGTTTGTGGGATGAGTCCCGCTGGATCCGTGTACCAGTTATGGCTGTAGACCAGCCAGACTCTGTCGCGCCCGTTCACCAATGCAAGCAACCCGGGTATATCGCTCTCTGTCATCTTTGCTTCCAGGATATCGCCATCGAGCATATCTTCAGGAACTCCACGTTTCTCTACCTGGATGGAATACAAGTCTTCATAGGTTTTGAAATAATAGTCGAACGGAATTTGCCCCAAAGTGGTGTTGAAGAGGACTAAATCATTCTTTTCTGCGAAATTTGCGACGTAACCGGCTGGCGTGCTCCAATCCTCTTTTCGCGTAAATCGGTAATAATCGCTGGCCGAAAATAGGTTGATTGTACATAAGATCCCCAGTGCCAAGATCATAAGAAAGCGAAATCTCAGTTGAGCGATACCCGCTGCCAGGATCAGGAACAGTGGAATCGTCGTCCAGATCAAGGTTCGATCGTAAAAAATGGGCCGGCGGATGCTCACGATCAACTCACCCAGGAAAGGGACGGCGAACAGAGTAACCAGGAATAAGAAGCGCGATAGGTTTTTCCGGTTATGCCATAACCCTAGACAAAGCGCCAATGCGTACAGGATCCAGACCATCTGCACCGGGCTGGATTGGCTTAGCATAGCATCCTCATTCAAAAAGGATTTAAGCGCCTGGATAACGGTGTCCCAACTTGGTTTTGGGATCCAAAACTCCTGATAGACTTTGCTGGCCTGATTGACAAAGGTAGCAATCCATGGGCTCCATAGGATGAAGATGCCAATCTGCGCCTTTACCCAGTTCCCGAGAGAGGGGGCTTGGAAGACGGGGTGAGCCTCCAATTTCCTTTTTCTTTGCGAAAGCATCAGACCGAAGACAAAGATATTGCTTGCTAAAGGGAATAAGATCGCTGTATTGTGGCTGAGCATGGTCGCAGCCGAGAATACGATAAATGCAACCCAGGCTAAGTCCGTCTCGATGCTCTGGATGGGCAACCGACGCCGGTGTGCATGGCGACGGCGGAATATCCGGGCTCTCCATCCGGTTTGATTGCGGGTCTCGACCTTATAACTGAAATATTGTTCCGTGTCTGGTTCGATTGGCTCCGATGTACGCCAGGTATGCAGATATTCCCGGAATTGGCTGCCGATAGGCCTGATGGAACGTGGGTCTGTCAGCAGTCTAACCAGAGCATATATCGCTACGGCGGCATTGAACGTGAGGAGCGTGTACATGCGCGTTTCCTGGGCGAATCGGATGTGGAAAGGCGAAACCGCCAGGAGCGCGGCTGCCGCTATTCCCATTTTCGTATCCGACATACGTTTGCCGATCAGGTAAATGATCGGGATTGTGCCTGCGCCGAAGAGTACAGAAAGCAGACGAACATAATAGGGCGTGTCTCCTCTGAGTGCTATCCAGTAATGGAGCAGGAGATAATAGAGTGGGGGATGTTGGTCAATCTTGGCAGTCCATTGCAGTATCTCAACAACACTGTGATTGGCCAGCCATACGCTGAACGCTTCATCCAACCATAGCCCATTCTTATCGAGCAGTAAAACTCGCAATCCAGCACCAATCAAGGTGATTAAGCCTATCAACCAGGGCGCTAATTCTTCAATATCGATTTCTTCGTTCATACTCTCCGGCCATCATCTTCAGCCATCGTCTTTGGTCATTGTCTTCAGGAATCCTATCATTCATGATAGAGCAAAACCACGAAGCAGCAAGCTTATCAAAAAGGCGGAACGCACTTGATTGGCCGGTGACTGGATGCGTTGGCGTTTTCTCATCCAGTTACCAGGTATCAGTGCGTTCCACCTGTTCTGTTGTCGTGCGTTGCGTGAATGGCTCTTCGTGGTATAATCTCGCCTGTTTGGCTTGGAGAGGTGCCGGAGTGGCCGATCGGGGCGGTCTCGAAAACCGTTGTAGTCTTAGGGCTACCGTGGGTTCGAATCCCACCCTCTCCGCCTTATTCTTTGCGAGTCGTTGTCAATCACCACATCACTAGAATGGCAGAGCACTTGCTCTTCCTCGATACCCACGTTCCTGTTCGTCTGCGTAGCGTATTTGCTATGGTTACAGCAGCGCATTGAAGTTCGTGAACATCGGATGCCCGGGGAAGAAATGCTGCAATTCCCGGTAGTTAACATCAATCAGATTGTCCTGGGGAACGACGACGCGATCCCACTGACCCGCCATCACCGCCCGGAAATCCTCTGCTACTTCCTCGAGGTTTGCGGAGAGTTCGAAAACCGGTGTCGGAAAATCGCTGCCGAACAAAAGGCTCTGGGGTGGCAACCTCTTGATGGCCCTGAAATAGGAGCGGCGGAATGGGGTGACAATCGCCGATACATCTGCGTAGCAGCGCCCCCCATCTGGGTTGTCGACAGGATATCTGCGGAGATAACGCGAAACCGTCCTGAAGTCAGAGTGTTCCAGGAACTTCCAGCCATGGGGTTCATAGTATGGCAATCCGCAATGCGCGAAGATGATGGTAGCGCCTGCCTCTAGTCCAGCTCGGAGATTCTTGCGGATTTTCCTCGGGCGCGGACGATACCACTTTTTAGAACCACGCAGGCTGTTCCAAAACCAATCCCACCAGGTCCATTTCAGATAGTCATAGGAGGATGTGCGCGGATCGCTCGATGGAATCGCGTACTCAGGTCCGCAGTGGAGCAATAAGGGAAGGGGATCCCCACCACGAGCTGTCGCCAGGAAGATGAGAGCGTCCTGGATTCGTTCGTCGGCCAGATTGATCTGCTGAGCGGATGGCAGCCATTTCAGGAGTACCGCGCCTTTCTCCACATACTCGCCGACACGGTCCTTGAATTTGGGGTCGTACGGGTGGACCGAAGCGCCCAGTAGCACCTTGTCTCCCAGGCTCTGGCGCAGATCGAGGATGTAGTCATTGTCAACCCACATATGGGACAGGTCCTCACGTCTCTGTCCCTGCCGGTCATACACCGGATCCAGTGCCAGGCAGACGACGTGATCTACTTCGGACTCGCCGATCGCTTGCTCTGCCGCATCGCGGAGTGTGCGATCTGACACATTCTCTGCGTCCATGCGCCCGTAGATCAAGAAGGCTTTGTACACGGTTTGCCTTCTGTACCAGTCCGACATATGTCCCCATTCTGGATGTTCATCACCCAACAGACCGACATGGCAGTGCGTATCTATGACTTTGTTGGCGCTGGAAGTATTACTGTTCATCGCTATTACCTCCTCATCATCATTAAGGGGAATGGTTACGAGGTTTATGCCATACTCAAGGGTAACCGCACGACGATGCAAAGCCCTGGTCTTTCCGGATCGTCGGTGTACGGACTCTCGGCATGGACTGTTCCACCGTGAGCAGCGACGACGGATCTGACCAACGCCAGCCCTAACCCCACGCCTCCGTAGCGACGCTTGGCGCTGCCATCCACCTGGTAAAAACGTTCAAAGATGCGCTCCAGCTTGTCCTGTGGAACTCCGATGCCGTTGTCGCACACCGAGAGGATTGCCTCACGCCCCTGTTGTTCGACGCGGACCCTGATGTGGCCGCCGGGTGCGGTGAACTTGAGGGCATTACTGATGAGATTGTCCAGGAGACGGTGGAACTGCAGACGAATGCCGTTGACGAAAAGCGGATTCTCCGGCAATTCTCGGTATAGTGTTAGCTTTCTCTGTTGTGCCTCATTCTGGAACTCAGCACTCACAGCGCCGACAAGAGAGGTTAGGTCAACGGATTCTACCGATGGTTTCTCCTTTTCGGTATTGTCGATTTGCCATAGCAGGGTGATATTCTCCACGAGGTCGCGCAGCATGGTGCTGCGTCTCGCGATAATATCGATGACCTCGGCTTGCTGTTCCAGGACCGGACCGAGTGATCCGTCGCGCAGCATCTCGGCATAGCCCATCACCAGCGCGATCGGCGTGCGCAATTCGTGGGAGATGTTTTGTAGCATCTCATCTTTCATCCGATCCAGTTCTTCTTGGCGCCTTAGCGCCTCCTCCAATACCTGGGCTTGATGCGCGGTTGCTTCATAGAAACGGGCATTCTGCAAGGCCAGGGCAATGGGCACGCTCAACGTTTTGAGGAGTTGTTGATCCTCTTCTTTTTGGAGTGTGTTTTCTGTACCAGCCAGTGAGAGAATGCCGATCAATTCATCGTGTACTTTGAGGGGAATATCCAGCGTAAATCCGTCGTCAGCTTCGCGCTGGGAAGCGACCCAACGGGTCAGGGTCTGTTCTGTGTTTTCGACGCTTAGACCGTAAACCGTTCTGATGGGCTGGGCAATACCTTGCTCGGAAATCGCAGTGAGCGTGTGTGTGTCTTTGTCCCATAAATGAATGATCCCGCTTTGGATATTGAGTGCGGCTTTGATGTGCGCCAGCGCGCGTCTGGCCACTTCCTTCAATTCCAGTGTCTCTGCGAGCGTTTGTGAGAGGGCATTCAGGATCGTCAAACGTTGGCGCTCCGCTTCCAGGGATTCGATCAGGCGCAGATGCTCGATGGTCGCCGCGACATAGTCTGCGAAGAGTTGTAGGTGTTTGGCATCCGCGGCAGTGAATTGACCCGCGCGACCCCCATCGACGTTGAGGAAGCCGATGACCTCGCCGCGGACGATGAGGGGTGTTCCTACATAGGCGTGGATGTTGGCGGTTCCCTCGACGGGCTGCCAGAGCGAAGAACTGGCTGTGTCCACAATCAGCAACGGGCTGCGATTCGTCGCCATGTATTCGTAGGTCGATAGCGTTTCTGGAAGCGTTCCGTCCTTTAAGATGGCGTCCAGGTCGATATTCAAGCGGTCGTTACCGGTCATTGCGGCCATTTCAAGACGCCGGTCTTTCACGAGGAAGATGTTAGCAGCATCACCCGGCACGATGCTCGAAGTTTTTTCGACCGCCAGTTTAATGGCCTCGCGCGGTGTGCGTGCGCGCGACAGCACTAGCCCCGCCTCCGAAAGCGCTTCTAGCTGCCGGCGGGATAACTCACGCATTGTGACATCCATAACGCTGGCGATCAACGCCGGGCGCCGGGCATGCATCGCATAGGAGCTGTAAGCCTCTACGTCAAAGATGCCACCATCCTTGCGTATGCCTTTGAAGCTGAAGCGAACCGCTTGCATTTTTCCTTGGAGACAGACGTTGATGTTTTCCTCAACCTCTGCCCGGTTTTCTGGTGCGGTCAGATCGAGTGGGCTGAGTCTTTCAATAATCTCGGCTGGGCTTTCATATCCAAACATATGCGTTGCTGCCGGGTTGACATACCGCACTAGACCAGCTTGGATAAGCAAGATGCCGACGAGGGCATGTTCAGAAAGGCGGCGAAAGCGCTCTTCAGATGTGCGCAGGGCTTCCTCGGCTTCTGCCCGCCGTGACTCAGCTTCCATACTCTCCAGTGCGAAACTGGCATCGGCGGCGATTTCTTTCAGAAGCTGCATTTCGGAAGCGTCAAAGGTGTTTTGCGCAGTCGTGCTGACGTTTAGGATTGCGCCGATGCTTTCGTTGACGCGAATAGGCAAAGCGGCGGTTGTCCAGCCCGAGGATGCCATGCGTGAGCGCGATTCGGGCTTTTGCTCGATGACGGTTCTACCTTCATTGAGCGCCTTTTTGGCAACGGTCAGGTTGTAGGGGGCTTGTGCGATGCGTGTGTCAAGTTGGTCGTAATGCGCAGAGGGACCGGCAGCACTGACAGCCGGATACAAGTCACCGTTACGCAATTCCCCGATCCAGACGGCTTCGTAGCCGCATTCCTGGGCCAGGATGTTGCACACTTCTTGCAGTAGTTTCCGGCGATCCTGACGAATGTACAAGATCGCCTGGTTGATACGCTTGGTGGCACGCAGCGATTGGTTGAGGCGTTCGAGATGGTCGTTTCGCATACGTTCTCGTTTCTTACTGGTCTTGGACTAACTGACGTGCGATGGCGTTGTGTCGCTCGACTGTAGCCGGGACGTCGAGAGTGAGCAGGCGACCATCCTGGATCACGATGCGTCCATTGATGACCGAAAGATCGGTGTATTGCGGGTGGCAGAAGACGGTCGCTGCCAAGGGATCGTGGACCGCGCCGCCGGCGTAACCAAGTGTGTCCAAACGCAGGCCGATGAAATCGGCAGCTTTGCCCGGGGCGAGTTGCCCGATGTCATCCCGTCCCAAAACGTCGGCCCCGCCGCGTGTCGCAATCCAGAGCGCCTCTTCGGCGCTGAGGCCGGCGGGATTGCCCAGCACACGCTGCAGCAGCATCGCCAGACGCGCTTCAGCCAGCAGGTGCGAACTGTCGTTGCTCGCCGAGCCATCGACGCCCAGACCGACGGGAACGCCTGCATCCAGGTACGCGCGCACCGGCGCGATGCCGGAGGCCAGCCGCATATTGCTCGAAGGGCAGTGCGCAACGCCGGTGTGCGAGTGTGCCATTTCGCGAATCTCCGCAGGGTTGATGTGAACGCCATGCGCGAACCAGACGTCGTCACCCAGCCAGCCCAAAGATTCGGCGTAACCGACGGGCCGCTTGCCAAACAACTCTAGGCAGAATTCTTCCTCGTCCTTTGTCTCCGCCAGGTGGGTGTGGAGTTGCACACCGTAGGCGCGCGCCATCCGCGCCGACTCTCGCATCAAGTCCTCGGTGACGGTGAACGGTGAGCAGGGCGCGATAGCAATGCGCAGCATCGCATAAGGCTGCGCGTCGTGGTAGGTTTCGATGATGCGTTGCGTGTCCTTGAGGATGAAGGCTTCATCTTCGACAACGCGATCGGGCGGCAAGCCCCCCTTGCTTTCGCCCAGGCTCATTGAGCCGCGGGTGGCGTGAAAGCGGACGCCGATTTCTTGCGCGGCGCGAATTTCGTCGTCCAGGCGCGCGTCGTTGGGGAAGATGTACAGATGGTCGGAGGTGGTGGTGCATCCGGAGAGCATCAACTCCGCCAGCCCGGTCAGCGCGCTGACATAGATGGCTTCGCTGTTGAATCCGGCCCAGATAGGGTACAGCGTCTTGAGCCAGTTGAACAGCACCGCGTCCTGCGCCGCCGGAACGGCGCGCGTGAGTGTTTGGCAAAGATGGTGGTGCGTGTTTACCAACCCGGGGAGAATGACCATATCCGTTGCGTCAATGACGTGATCGGCAGTGTGCTGGCTGAGTTCGGCGGTTGTCCCCACCGCCTCGATGACGCCGTGGCCTGCGGCATTACGACGCACAAATAAACCGCCGTTGTTGATACGGCGGTGCTGATCATCCATCGTAATCAGTTGTGTGGCATTTTTTAGTAAAAGTGTGCTCATATGTTCCTCCGTGAGATTGCTAGAGGTGTCTTCAAAATCTTGTGTCCTAGTTTAACACAACGACCAGAGAGGGCAACCAGGACTGGGGTTGTTTTGTCTTTCAACCGTGTTACACTCGGTGTCGTATTGGAATGTTGGACCGAGAGAGCTTTTTCTGGAGG
>JBJYXQ010000604.1:0-1618 GCA_046260035.1 Anaerolineae bacterium | reverse complement strand
TGGTGGGATTGTCAGTCGGGCCGGCGGTGGCGATTGATCCGCCACCGGATGTCACGGGCAAAGCGCAGATTTTACTGACGGAGGCTGATCTCCCTTGGCCCGTGCGTGACGTTGGCTACACCGCTCAGACGCTCACGATCTGTCTCGACGTCCCGTTGGAGACGCTGCAGGCGGATAACGGCTTAGGTGCTGAGACGGTGCAGGCCACCGTGCAGCAGGAGCTTACGCCCCTCGATTGGCGCGTGCTGCGCGTGCAAGCGCGTGACCCCGAAACCGGCGCGTGCCGGGCACTCTCGAGCTTCCTGCCCAGTGCTGTGGCTCAGGTTTCCACAACGACGCAAGTTTCTGCCGTTGACGGCGATGCTGCGCTCCCTGCATCTTCGTTTTCGCGCAGTCTGGCAGGGAAGACGGTCTACGTTAGTGCGGGACATGGCTGGCAGTGGAGCTACGGGTCGGAGGCGTGGCGCCCACAGCGCGGCGTCAACCAGGGAATAATCGAGGATCACAACAACGCCGAAGCTGTCGGGCAATATTTGATCCCCTATCTTGAGAACGCCGGTGCTACGGTCATCCCGGTGCGTGAGCGGGATTGGAACACCGCACGTGTCATCGTGGACAATGACCAGGGCGCGCCTGGCTATGTGGAGACGGGGATGTGGGCTACTTCGGTACTGACCGGTTATGTCGGTGGGACGTATCGCTTTGCGTCTACGGTAGCGGGCACGCCTACGGCGACGGCTTCCTGGCAGATCGCCGTCCCGCACCAGGGGGCTTACGCGCTCTATGCGTGGGTCTACCCCGGCGAAAATCGCGTACCCGACGCGCATTACACCATATCCCATGCGGGTGGAACGACCGACGTGTGGCTCGACCAGCGTATCCGCCAGCAGACGTGGCGTTACCTGGGAACGTTCCCCTTCTACGCGGGTACGGCGACGGTGACGCTGGACAATGCTTCAGCAAGCAATGGAACGGTGGTGATCGCCGACGCGCTGCGTCTGGGCAGTGGTAGCTTCGACAGCTTGGACGGTATCGTGACCGACGCGACGTTCCCGGCGCAGCGTCCCTGGTGGGAGACGGCGACCTTCTACTACAGCCAGTGGATGGGGCTGAATTACGATGATTGGGAAGGCTTCAACGATGTGACCGCGCGTCCGATGTTCGCGCGCTGGAATCACGCGGGAAGCGGGGAGGACGCCCTTTACATTTCGTGGCACACCAATGGCTACACCGGCACGACGCGGGGTACAGAGTCCTACATCCACAATGAGGATACCTTGACACGCACGCTTGGCAGTTCAGAACTGCAGACCGCCGTCCATACAGAACTGATCCACGACATTCGTGTAGGGTGGGATGCTGCGTGGGTGGATCGCGGGCGGCGCCAGGCGGACCTGGGCGAACTACGGATGCTGTGGGATGACGATCCTGCGACGCGGATGCCCGGTGTTTTGCTGGAGCTCGCGTTCCACGATAACCCAGAGGATGCGCAGGCACTCAAAGATCCGCGATTCAACCAGTTGGCGGCGCGCGCCATCTATCAAGGCGTCGTGCATTACTTTGAGCAACGCGATAGCGTGGACCTGGTCACACTACCCGAACCGCCGACGCATCTGCG
>JBJYXQ010000603.1:0-2499 GCA_046260035.1 Anaerolineae bacterium | reverse complement strand
CCAGTCGAGTTAGAATAATTTATGCAATGCAGCCAGAATTTGCGGCTAAAGCCGCGTTAGGAGAGTGTTTTTTCGGTTTCGGGCTGCGCCCGAAACCGAAAAAACACCTTTAAATTTTCTTTTGTGCCCTCAGAGATTTCAAAGACCGCATGATGAAGTGCTCCTGCGCGCAAGAATGATAAGACATTAGAGTTCCATACTATTTGAAGCTATTCCGTTCTATGCTATGATGGATCAAACAGCAGGAGGCGGCCAAAATGGACAATGACATAAAAACCACTGTCGACAAGCTGATTACCGCAGATTTCGTGATGACGATGAATCCCACATACGACGTCTACACACCCGGCGCAGTCGCGGTGATGGGCGACAGCATCGTCGCCGTTGGCCCAAGCGACACGTTGACTGCCGCTTACACCGCCAAAGAGCGGGTGGACGCCGGCAATGCCGTGGTGATGCCGGGATTCGTCAACACGCACGGCCACGCACCGATGACACTACTGCGCGCCCTGGTCGATGATTTGCGGCTGGACGTGTGGTTGATGGGATACATGATGCCGGTGGAAGGCAACTTCGTCAACCCGAATTTCTGCTGGATGGGCACACAATTGGCGGCTGCCGAGATGATTCATTCCGGCACAACGACGTTTATGGATATGTATTACTTCGAGGAAGCCATCGCCGATTCTGCGGTACAGGCCGGATTGCGCGCGGTGTGCGCACAGAGCGTGCTCAAGTTCCCTACGCCGGACGCGAGCAGCTACGAAGAGGGTCTGGCGCGCTCCCGCGATTATCTGGCGCGCTGGAATGATCATCCGCTCATCGTGCCGGCAATTGCACCGCACGCGCCTTACACCATCACCCCGGACTTGCTGGAAGGCGCCGTGAGGCTGGCATTGGAATACGACGCCCCACTCCACATCCACGTCGCAGAGACGGCGCAGGAAGTGGAGGATCATCGCAAAGAATACGGTATCCCGCCCGTGGCCTGGTTGAAGAAATTGGGCGTCTTCGAGGCGAAAACAACGGCAGCGCACTGCGTCCACCTGGATGAAGGCGAGATGCGCACACTACAGCACTATAACGTCGGTGTGGCGCACAATCCAAGCAGCAACATGAAGCTCGCCAGCGGTATGGCTCCGGTCGCCCGGATGCTGGAAATGGGGATCAATGTAGGTATCGGTACCGACGGCGCGGCAAGCAACAACGACCTGGATATGATCGAAGAGCTGCGCCTGGCGAGTTTCCTCGCCAAAGTTGCCACGATGAACCCGACGGTGCTCCCCGCGCGGCAGGTGATCGAGATGGCGACGATCATGGGGGCACGGGCGATGCACATCGATCACCTCACAGGTTCGCTCGAGGCCGAAAAGCGCGCTGACCTGATCGTCGTCTCCATGGACGATGCCCGGCACATGCCCTACTTCCGCCACTTTGCCGACAGTCTCTACGGTCGTCTAGCCTATGCGATGCACCAGGAAGATGTCCGCGATGTGATGGTCAACGGCGTATGGCTGATGCGCGATCGCCATCTACTCACAGTAGACGTCGAGGCATTGCGCGAAGAGACGACGGTGCTAGCGCAGAAGATTGATGCCTTCCTCATCCGCCGCGAGGAGAGCGTGTTGAACAAACTCGTCGCCATCGGCGGTGTAGCGCAGGACAAGACCTTCGAGGTACAGGTGAAGGTACGCAGTGACGATCTGACTTCACTGAAACTGCGCCTGCACGCCTCGCCGGATATCACCTTCCTGCGTGGCTCACAGCGCAACCAGTACGACACTTACTTCATCTTCGATGATCAGTGGGAAAGCCGGCTGCGCTACCGTGAGGACGAAGTCCGCCACCTGGATACGAACGAGCTAATCGACGTCATCTACCGCCTTACGCTGACGACAACGGCAAAAGAGCGCGAGTACGAGTGTTCAGTGCTGCTCTCCCGCTCGCGCTTCGATGCAGAGGCCACGCGCAGCCTGCGCTTCTACAAGGAGTATTTCAAGCCAGAACGCATCATCGAGATCCACAAGACGCGCCGCCGCTACCATATCCGTTATGGCGGCACCGACTTTGCGCTGAACCTGGATCACATCCTCAAACCGGAGGACGGTGGCTCGTTTCTGGAGATCAAAAGCCGCACTTGGTCGCGGCAGGACGCCGAGCGCAAGGCAGCGCTCATCGGCGAATTACTCAAAGCGCTCAAGGTGCCCGATGAGGCATTGATTCGGGCGGAATACGTGGATTTATAATTACGCCGGGTACCGGCTCACCATTCGCGGGAGTCCGGCACGTCCAGCCACGCGCCGCCGTCGGCAATGGAGAGTTGGCTGACCAAACCCGGCAGTGTCATATCCATCGCCTCGTGGATGCCGATGGGACACGGCGCGCCGTCGACGATGCTTTTCACGAAATCCAACACCTCGAAGTAATCCCCACCGCCATGCCCGGCCTTGAGCGCGGCCTCAGGCGGAGTGCGCCATAGCTCCGGCATGTAGTCCTCTT
>JBJYXQ010000602.1:0-1828 GCA_046260035.1 Anaerolineae bacterium | reverse complement strand
CTCGTTCCCCGCTCTGCGTGACTGTCATGGTGCAATAAACGAGATCCCTCACTGGCGTTCGGGATGACGGGTAGCGAAGCGATGGTTGTGGCTTAATCCCTGGAGCGGTATAATTGCCCCCAACATTCACTGGGAGGATAGCATGGCGGACATTGCGATCGTAGGCGCAGGAATGATGGGCACGGCAACCGCTTATCCGTTGACCGACAACGGGCACAGCGTACGGCTGGTCGGCACCCATTTGGACAGGGACATCATCAAGAGCTGCCGAGAGCGGCACTTCCATCCCACGCTGCGCCGAGAATTGCCAGCGGGCGTGCAGCCTTTCTTTGTTGAGGAAATCGCCCAGGCACTGGATGGCGTTGACATCATCGTAAGTGGCGTGTGCTCCGAAGGCGTACACTGGATCGGTCAAAAGATTGGACCTTATCTGCGTCCGGGTCAGCTCATCATCGCCGTGACAAAAGGGCTGGAGGCCGCTGAAAACGGGGACCTGGTCATCCTGCCGGACGTCCTGGAAGCGGAGCTGCCGGCGCACATCCGCGAGAGCGTCAAACTAGCCGCCATCGGCGGCCCGTGCATTGCGGGGGAATTGGCCGGTCGCCGCCAGAGCTGCGTGGTCTTCGGCTCCCGCGACGCCGCTGTCGTGGAACAGCTTGCCGCGACCTTTCGCACCCCCTACTACCACGTGACGACCACCACCGACCTGGTGGGACTAGAGATATGCGCCGCGTTCAAGAACGCCTACACCCTGGCGGTCGCCATCGCCGCGGGTTTCCTGGAGCGAGACGGCGGACCGGATGAGGCAGACGCGCACATGCACAACCTGGCGGCGGCTGCATTTGGGCAGGCGTGCACCGAGATCGACCGCTTGCTGCAAATGATGGGTGGGACGCGCGCCTTTACCTACGGCCTGCCGGGGGCCGGAGACTTGTTCGTCACCGTCCAGGGAGGCCGCTCCATGCGATTGGGCAGGATGCTAGGAGGAGGGTTTTCCTTCGCAGAGGCTCGCGAAGCACTGGCTGGGTTGACCTTGGAAGCGGCTATGATCGTGCAGGTCATGGGCGAGGCATTGCCGAAACTCACATCCCGGGACATCCTCTCCGCGAACGAACTTCCGCTGCTGCGCGCCTTGGTCGACGTCGTGGTGGAGGGCAAACCCGCGCACCTTCCCGCGGGAGCGTTTTTTGCTTCCGGCTGATGTCGGGCCCTCGATGCGGTCCCGGAATCGGCGTGTGGTCTATTCCTTGGGGTGGTACAGCAGAACGGGGACATCGACTTGCCTGACCACGCTGTCGGCAAGTTCCGCAAAGAAGAACCGGCGCACGCCCTCGCGAGCGCGCGTGGACATGGCAACCAAGTCAACGTTATGCTTTTTGGTTAGTCTGACAATCTCGGCCGCTGGCTCATCGGTAAAGCAGACCTGCATCAAGACGTCATAGCCTTTATCTGAGAGCGCACGCATGACGGGCATGAGCTCCGCCTCTGCGGTAGCCTGGATGCCGTTCTCTTGTTGGTGCGCATACACCGGATACGATCTCGGGCCAACCGGTTCCCCACCAGGCTCCATCGCGTATCCAGAATCGGGATCGGGCGCCACGATGCCCACCGTCCGGGGCGGTTTTGTCAGGTAGAGCAGCATGATCCGCGTCTCGTCGCCTGAGCAGAGCGATTCCAGATGCGGCAAAATCGCCCGGCTGGATTCGGACCGGGTCATAGGTATCAGCACCGTTTTGCTCATCAGCGTTCCTTCTCCCTAGCCCACCGGCCGCCAATCCCTCGTGCGTCGATAGCTATTACCAACTTCCGCCACCCTCGACATGGCCTT
>JBJYXQ010000601.1:0-2887 GCA_046260035.1 Anaerolineae bacterium | reverse complement strand
ACCGGCGATCCCACCTTCGACGCCTACTGCCGCCAGACCTTCCTCGACAACGTGATGCGCGGCGGCTGGCCCCTGATCCTGGGCAGCGAAGAAAAGTCCTTCGTCTATCACGTCTACTCGCGCAAACACGGCGATCTGGAGCGCGATTACAACGCTTTCTACCTGGCCGCCGAACGATACTCGCAGGGCAACGGCAATTACCGCGACGTCAACCAAAATCGCCGCTGCGATGTACTTTTCAATCCGCAGGTCAAGGATTTCAACGTCCTTTCCTTTTTAGAACTTATTCAAATCGATGGATACAACCCGCTGGTGGTGAACGGCAGCCGCTTTACCATCCCACCCGAAAGTCAGGACAACCTTCTCGCATTGACCAACGACACGGTAAAACTAAAGCCGCTGCTGGCGCGCCCGTTCACACCGGGAAGCCTGCTCAAAGCCGTTGCAGACCAACATATCGACCTCAAAGTTGCGCCAGAAGAATTCATTAAAACGGCCCTGGCCCACGCCGAACAACACTTTGAGGCCGCATTCGGCGAAGGCTACTGGATCGACCACTGGTTCTACAATCTCGACCTCATCGACACGTATCTGGCTGTTTATCCCGATCAAAAAGATACGCTTTTATTCGACACAACGCTTCCTTACTTCGATAGCCCGGCGTTTGTCCAACCGCGCCACAAGAAATACGTTTTGGCCGGCGAGGGCAAAGTCCGCCAATACGGCGCTATTCTGGAGGACGAAGAGAAGGCGGCATTGATCGCCGCCCGCGATTCTGCGCCCAATCTGCTGCGGATGTTGCACGGTTACGGCGGCGTATACAGGGCGACGGTCTTCGCCAAACTGCTCACGCTGGCACTCACTAAATTCGCCACACTCGATCCGTGGGGCATGGGCATCGAAATGGAAGCGGGCAAGCCGGGCTGGTGCGACGCCCTCAACGGCCTGCCGGGGCTGTTCGGCTCGTCGCTGTGCGAGACCTATGAACTGGCGCGACTGCTGGATTTCCTGCTCGAAGCTCTGGCGGAACATCCCACAGGCAAAGTCGCCATCCCAGTGGAACAAGCCACACTTATGGATGCCGCAATTCACGCCTACAAACATTGGGCGGCATCCGAGGATCCAGACCGTGAGTACGTCTACTGGAACACCGTCACTGCCGCCCGCGAAACCTACCGCGAGCGAGTGCGATTCGGCATTGACGGTGAGACTGCGCCCGTCACATTCGAGGTATTGCAGGATACGCTTGCCGCTTTCCGCGACAAAGTACAGGCCGGTATCGCGCGCGCCGTCGCACTGAATGGTGGCGCTCCTCCCACCTACATCGCCTACACCGTCACCGATTACGATGTCCTCGACACACGCGACGCACAGGGGCGACCCTACGTCAAGGCTAAACAATTCGCGCCGCACATCCTGCCACCGTACCTGGAAGGCTTCGTCCACGCGCTCAAGCTAGAAACCAACACAGCACAAGCCCGCGCGCTGTACGATCACGTCAAAGCCGGTGACCTGTACGACCGCAAACTGAGGATGTACAAGGTCAACGCTTCGCTGGCGGACGAATCGCACGAAATCGGACGCGCCCGCGCCTTCACACCGGGCTGGCTGGAGAACGAGTCCATCTGGCTGCATATGGAATACAAATACCTGCTTGAGGTCCTCAAAGCTGGCCTTTACGATGAATTCTTTGCCGACGCCCAAACGGCGCTGGTGCCCTTCCTCGATCCGGAGGTCTACGGGCGCAGCCCGCTGGAAAACTCATCGTTCCTCGTGAGCAGTGCGCACCCGGACGAAACACTGCACGGCGCGGGCTTCGTAGCCCGCCTCAGCGGCTCCACCGCCGAATTCCTGAGCATATGGAACATGATGTTCTTCGGCGAACAGCCCTTCTCCGTGGAAGACAGCGCGCTGCATCTCACGCTCAGGCCCGTGCTGCCTGGCTGGTTCTTCAGCAAGGATGGCACCATCACCGGCACTTTCCTGGGACACTGCACTGTAACCTATCACAATCCGCACAAGCGCGATACCTTCGCGGCGGACATGCGCCCGGGCAAAATTGTACTGCACCTTGCCGACGGAGAAACGGTCGAGACGCATGATCCCACCATCGCCCCACCCTATGCCGCGATGGTGCGCGCCGGGCAAATTCCACGAATTGACGTATATTTCTAACCACGAATACTCACAAATCTACACGAATCTAAAACTGATCCGTGTAGATTCGTGGTTTATTTTTCCGAGGTGAAAAAACTATGACCAAAACACACGTAACCGGTTGGCATTTCGCCGACGATGAAGGCACTTTTGTACTCGAAGACCCACACAAGACGAACTATCTGTACTTCCCCCTCGTGAACGAGGCAGGGATGATGTCCGCAGTCACGCCGCTGCTCCACGGCGACGTGAAGACCGGGCAAAACACCTTCGCCACCGCGCCGGTCTCCGTGGAAGACCTGCACAACACCCGCTCAGCGCGCAACTTCTGGGTCTACATCCACGGCGTCGGGCCATGGTCCGCCACTGGCAACAGCGCCCCCCAGGTCGCACAGACGTTTAAGGATGGTGCGGAATCGGTCGCACTCGAAGCCGGGTTTCTTTGGCAGCGCATCATCCGCGAGAACGCGCGCCTGGGGCTGCGAGCCGAAATCACGACGCTGGTTCCGCCATCTACCGATACCGTCGAACTAATGCAGGTGACGCTCACCAACATCGGCAATACGCCCCTTAAACTCACGCCTACGGCAGCAATCCCCCTCTACGGGCGCTCCGCCGATAACTTGCGTGATCACCGGCACGTCACCTCGCTGCTGCACCGCATCCGCACCCACACGCACGGCGTTCTGGTGCGCCCCACCCTCTCCTTCGACGAGCGCGGGCACCTCCC
>JBJYXQ010000600.1:0-2001 GCA_046260035.1 Anaerolineae bacterium | reverse complement strand
CCTCGAGTCAGCACGCCAATACGTCGCAGCAGGCACCATCGCCGTGCAGCTGTCCAACCTGATCCGCAATCTGGGTTATCCGGCCAGGGCGCACATAGACGGCAACTATCGAGTCATCGCTCCATTGGTGGCTCGCGACGCCGGGTTGGGTGGCATCGGGCGGATGGGCCTTCTGATGACGCCGACGCTTGGTCCCCGGGTTCGTATCGGGGTGGTGACGACGGATCTCCCGTTGATGCCTGACGCGAGGGATGATGAGACGGCGATCCTCGACTTCTGCCGTATCTGCGAAAAGTGCGCGGACAACTGCCCGGTGCGCGCGATCCCGACCGGTGATCGCACCGAGCAAGACGGTGTCCTGCGCTGGCGCATAAACGCAGAGGCCTGTTACAGGTACTGGTGTGTCGTGGGCACCGACTGTGGCCGGTGTATGGATGTGTGCCCGTTCTCATATCCGGACAGTGCGCTACACAACATCGTTCGCTGGGGTGTGCGCCGCTCCGGGGCTGCCCGCCGCGCCGCATACTGGATGGACCGTGCATTCTATGGGTCCAGCCCGCCGAGGAAACGGCCGCCATCGTGGTTGACCGGTAAAGATGTCGACAGTGCTGCACACAGTGCAGACGATACTGGTTTGAGGTAGATGTGATGACAGTGATACAGGATTTGCTCGTGCTTCCCGGAACCGGCGCGAATTACCATGAGGATCTGTCCGCCCTGCAGGCGGAAACTGTCGCCGAGGGTGGGGAGGTTGTGAGAGAAGTCGCCGAGGCTGTTCTGGTGGGTCTCGTGCTGGGCGACGGCCGTGTTGCCTGGGGGGACTGCGTAGGTATGGTTCCAGGCGGCAAGGTCAAGGCGTGGCCGGCATTTCGGACGGCGGCAGGAATGACGTCGATTCTGGATATTGTCAAACCCTTTCTGGTGGGCCAGACGTTGGATTTTCGGGAGCTGTCCGCGGACATCGAGACCTTGACGGAAGTCGTCGAAGAACAGCGACCGGTCGCGCCCGATGAGGATGGTGATGGAACGAAAACGGAAAATGATGGAGTGGAAAACGCCGGGCGGAGGGCGCTTCTCACCGCAGCCGCACGTCTCTTGACTCCCTTTCCCATCTCGCCTGACGAGGATGAAGCAGACCAAAAAACGTCCGAAGCTGTGCCTATGGAAACCGTCCAGGTTGTCCGGCCGTTGCATCCTGCCGTTCGCTATGGTGTCACTCAGGCGCTGCTGCTGGCCGAATCGATGGTGCGCGGTATTTCTATGTCCGAGGTCATCGCCGATGAGTGGGGCCTGCCCCGCCCGACGAAACCCGTACCCATACACGCGCAGTGTGGCGCCGAGCGACACCTATCTGTCGACAGGATGATCCTACGCCGCGTGGCATCGCTGCCTGGTGCCCTTGTCGACAACATCTCTGAACAAATGGGTACCGAAGGAAACAAACTGCCGCGTTACGTGCGCTGGATTCGGCAGCGTATCCGGGAACTCGGTGATAGCGACTACAAACCGTTTATCCACATTGACCTAGACGGGGCGCTTGGAGAAGTATTCGGCGACCGGCGCGGACCTATTCTGGCACAGATCTACACCACGGAATATGAGGCCAAGCCCTATCTGGTGCGGCTGGTGGACCCGATTGTCGAAGAAAGTCTTGAAGCGCAGATAGAAGCGCTGAAAAAACTGAGGCGGTCGGTGATGCTTCGTGGGATGTCGCTGAAGCTTGTCATCGGCGAGTGGGCCAACTCGCTGGATGATATCCAGGCTTTCATCAACGCAGGTGTTGCGGACGTGATACATATCAAGATGCCAATTCTGGGCGCGGTGAGCAACTCGATCGAGGCAGTGCTGAAGTGCCGCTCGCAGGGCGTGGAAGCCTATCTGGGTGGAAGTCCAGCCGAGCCGGACTTGGCTGCCCGTGTGTCGGCACATGTGGCGCTGGCGACGCGACCCGACTACGTGTTGGCCAAGCCAGGCACAGGCGTGGACGAGGCCGTGTCACTG
>JBJYXQ010000599.1:0-2285 GCA_046260035.1 Anaerolineae bacterium | reverse complement strand
GATGGATTATGTGGCGGCTTCGCGCCACATGAATCCTTATCCATTAGCGGCACTGAGGACCTCTCTCCAGTGAGGCGAAACTTGTAGGTCAGGGGGACGTACAAAGATAAGGGCAAGTAGCGGATCATGATCTCTTAGCATTCTACCCGGGTGGGGTAGAATGCGGCCGTGGCGAGCAATTGTTGATCGTCCTCTCGACTACGCCCGTTGTCAGTCTGCACCAGTCTGAACTCCACAAGTGGCTGAATCAGCGCCTGCGACCGGCTCCCGTACTCCTCAGTGGCGGCGGATGCCAAAGGTGGCCAAGACGACCCAAGCCCGCGCAAAATCAAGCGCCGCAAGAGTGTCTGGCATGCGTCACCCTGGGCGCGAATCCAGCCCCTCCATAAACGTCTGAATCCGCGCCTGAATTGCCTCCTCGTCGTACGAGCGCGGGTCGCTGTGATCCGCTTCGATCATCAACCCCGGTTTCCCTGTCTGCTCCGTGACGATGCGGCGGATGTCATACTGACCCACTGAATACGGCTTGCAGGAGCGGTTCGAGTGCATGACGAACCCGTCCACGTCGAAGCGTTTGACCAAGTCTGCCATATCGCGCGCCCGGACCTGCAGACTCTGATTGAGAAACACTTGCGTGTAGGTTCGCGCCAATGACTCGATCGGTTCGCCCTCGTCCATCTCTAACACCCAACCACCGGTGTAGGTGTCAACGACAAAGCACGCACCGTAATCCACAAAGTAGTTGTAGAACTGGTAGAGGTGATGCCAAATCGCGATATTGTCCCACAGCAGGCGGTATTTTTCCTCCGGCAGCGCGCTCACATTGTGCGCAACCCGCTCGCCGACTTCTTCTTTCAGGGCGCGATAGAATTGCACGCACTCTTCCGTGCCGCGTATGGTGACAATCGGCGCCATGTTCATAAAGAGATCAGGCCCGTTGAGCGGCGACGGACGCGCGCGACAGGACTCGCGCACGTCGCGCCAGAGCGACACGGCCTCGCTTGATAGCCGCACAGTTTCCAGCAGCTGCTCCTTCGACAGTCTGCGCCGCGTCTCTTTTTCGAGAAACGCGATCATCTCTTCGAGTTGGGCGGCGACGTAGCCCACTGCGTGCGGCGTTGGTTCGCCGTCGTCGGCGTGAATGAATGGCGTGTCAACGATGAAGAGCGGCGTGCGGTAATGACGCGCAGCGGCTTCGTACCACTTGAGCACCGTGCCGCAGATGTTGCTGCACGTGATCAGCACGTCGGGGCGCGGCAGTCCGCCGAGTGGTGAGTGCTCGGCGTCGTTCATCATTCCGACGCTGCTTCGCCCGTACGCGCACAGGTCGGGCGAATAACCGCGCGCTTCGGCTACCTGGCACAGGTCGGCCGACGCGCCGCGCACTCCGCAAAGCGCGCCATAGTTTTCCGGATAGACGGGATAGATGTCGAGCGCGCAAACAATCTCGACGGGCGCACCACTGGTCACCCAGGCAATCGGCCTGCCGAGCCGAGGATTCTTTGCCGCGAGATAGTGCTGTTCCTGCAGGCGTTTGAGCTGTGGTGCAGTTTTTAGTTCTTTGTATCGTTTCGCGCTCATCGAATTGCCTGCTGCCACGAATTGCTTTTCTGTGCTCCCTGCGGCTCACTTGGCATCGGATATCATCTCCAAAAACGCCTCCACGCGTACGCGCGTCTGTCCGACCGGTGCGACCTGCTCGACTTCCAGCAGCAGGTGTGGGATCTTTTCGCCATCCAGCGCGGCGGCAAGCGGCGGATAATCCCACGCGTGCGGGTCGCAGAATTTCTTGTGGTAAAAGATGACGCCATCCGCGCGATTATTCTTCACGATGTTCACTAGACGCTCGACGCGGTACTCCAAAGCGCGATGTTTGCACGGGCACGTCGCGCGCGTCAGTTCGCGTGTCGCAATCGCTTCTATGGGATCGCCCTCCTCCGCGACGAGCGTATCGAAATAGCGCGCACCATTGCAGAAATCATCGGCGACGATCCGTGCGCCGAGGTCGTCCAGAATTTCCGGTAGCGTTGGCTCGTCCATCGTCGCGCCGATGAGGACAATCGAGATTTGAGATTGGAGATTGGGAATTGGAGACTGGCGAGTATCTGGTCTTCGATCCACGATCTCTTCGGGTGATGTGCTGAGCGTCGTGTTCATCACATGGAACCATTCCACCGCGCTAGACTCTGCGCGGCGCGCGTAAAAATCGGTGAGCCTTCGGCGGCGCGTGTTGTAGAGCCGAATGCTCGCGCGTAGCGCGTCGTCCGTGACGCACACGCCGAAAT
>JBJYXQ010000598.1:0-4363 GCA_046260035.1 Anaerolineae bacterium | reverse complement strand
ATTGAGAGTCTCCTTCTTACTTGTTGACACACAAATTCCTTCAAAACAAACGCCAACACTGAGGTCGTGGACGGCAATGTCGTTTGGGATCCGGCCTGGGTAAATGCTATTAGTGCAACTGATTTATTAGAATCTATCTGTAAATTATCTGGTCGATTGAAACACTTTTTGCAGAAAAATATCAAAATACGCTTCGTAAAGCTACTTGCAGCACAAGTATCTTGTGATTGTGCCGGACTGTGCGGCTTTAGGCGCAATGGCTAGGTAAAATTGAATTTTCGGATAGGTACTTATTATGATACGGAATGGAAGAAAATCAAAAGACGAGGAGCATAGCTTGCTTGCCTGTGTATTCGTGCTACAACTAGAGCCAATGCTTCGCCTGCACTATATCTGCAAAGGAGATGACGATTCCTATGGACAAACCGAAACTCAATTATGGCAAAACCCTCCTCATTGGCTTTGGTTTTTTCGGTATCAGTGTGATGTGGACGTTGTACAATTCCTATGTTCCTATCTTTTTACAGGCCGGAAATCCCGACTTCTCGGCTGCTGGAGAAGTCGGTTTTGGCTTTAGGCCAGGCCTTACCGGCTTTATTATGACGCTCGACAACATTGCCGCTTTCTTCTTGCTGCCCATCATCGGCGTGTGGTCGGATCGGGTGTGGACACGCTTCGGGCGGCGGATGCCTTTCATCCTCGTCCTCGCGCCGATCTCTATCGCGGCCTTTATTCTGGTCCCCCTTGCGGTGGGGATGATCCCTGTGGAGTTGAGCGGGCAGATGGGAGAATTAGGCGGCCCGTTGGCGTTGTTTATGATTGCCATCGGCGTGTTTCTGCTGGCGATGGCCGGCTTCCGCACGCCCGTCATCGCGCTGATGCCCGATCTCACACCCAGCGCGCTGCGTTCGCAGGCTAACGGCATCATCAACATGATGGGCGGCATCGGCACGTTGATTGCGACATTGGGCAGTAGCTTGCTCTACAAAATGGGACGCATCACGCCCTTCATCTTTGGCGGGGTCTTGATGGCGGTCGCGGTGCTGATGCTCTTTATCTTCGTCAAGGAACGCCGCGAGTCGGTTGTTTCTGCTGTTGATGAGGAGGAAGAAGGCTTTAACGCATTGCGTGGTATCAAACGCGTGTCACCCGAAGCCCGTCGCAGTCTGTGGTTCCTGATGGGCGCGATTTTCTGCTGGTTCGTAGGCTACAACGCCACGGAGACCTTCCTGACTTCGTATGGCGTCACCGTGTTGGGCATCTCGACCGGACAAGCGCCGTTGTTGATGGGCGTGGCCTCGTTGACGTTTTTGGCCTTTGCCGTGCCCGCCGGTTATATCGCCGCGCGTTTCGGACGCCGCAAGACCATCATCACTGGGCTGATCGTGTTTGGTGTGTTGTTATTGCTCAACTTCTTCTTGCGTAACGCCACGCTCATCTGGCCGATCATGGGGATTGGCGGACTAGGTTGGGCGCTGGTAAACATCAACTCGCTCCCCATGGTTGTTGACACCGCGGCCTCCAATGCCGATGTGGGGACGTACACGGGGTTGTACTATATCGCTTCGCAGTTGGCAGCGGTGGTCGGCCCGATTCTCAACGGTCACATCGTCGAGTGGTTCGGCAACGACTACAACCTTATCTTCGTGGTCACGCCGCTTTTCTTCTTGTTTGCCATCCTGTGTATGTTGCAGGTGACGAAAGGGGAAGCGAAGACGGAAGCCGTTGCAGCGTAGCTGGTAAAGACTACAAAAGTCTCAGCCGTACTTACATTGCGCAAATTCGTTGTTCAACGTGAGGTTCGGGCGATCAGGTAATTTGTGAGACTTTTGTAGTCTAGCCTGTGCGTTCACGGGACGATTTTGAGGGCGACGGCGGGGGTGTCCGGCAGCGTGCGGGGCAGGATAAGGGCCAGATTTTGTCCGTGTTGCTGCCACGCGAAGGGCGCGTTGTAGCCAAGGACGTAGACCCTGGCTGTTTTTGGCATCGATAGGTCGGGGATTTCCACTTGATCCGTCTGCGGCTTGCCGAGTAGGATGGCGTACAGCACGTTGTCCTTCTCGGTGAAGCGCACCGGCAGGCCGTCGCTGGTCTGTCCTTCGGCACGGCTGCAGGGGCGTGTGTTGAAAATCGCTTCGCCGTTGATCTTGAGCCACGCCCCCAGGCCTTCAAGGCGTTCTACCTGTTCCGGCGGGATCGTCCCGTCGGCCATCGGCCCGACATTGAGCAGCAGGTTGCCGTTTTTGCTGACGACGTCGGCCAACAGGTGGACGAGTTCCTTCACAGAGATGCGGTCTTGAGGTAGTTCGTTGCGATTGTAGCCGAAAGACTGTCCGAAACCCCGCGTGGCTTCCCATTTCCGCGCCGTGGCTTTGGTGTAGGTCGCGTACTCTGGCGTGCGGAAATCGTAGTGTGCGCCACCTGTTTGCAGACGTGCGACGAGGCCCTGGGGGTGGGTGAGCGCCCGGCGAACCACCCAGCGGATGAGTTTTCGTGGCAGACCGGTGAGATTTCCGAAACTCGGCAGGTTTACCTGGGTAAAGCGATCGTTGACGACACCCTTGCGCACGGTGTTGTAGTAGTGGGCGAAGAGCGCCGGCAGGTCAGCCGAGGCCGGGTAGCCGATGTCGTTCCACAGCACGGATGGTCTGTAACGGCTGATGAGTTCGCGCCAGTGGGCGTCAGCGTAGGCGACGTAGACTGGGTGGTTGGGGATGGCGGTCAGCATGTCGGCGAAATCGCGGATGACGACGTCTCTGAAGGTGAAGTCCAGTCCGCCGGAGTAGTACAGTCCCATACGCATCCCGCGTGCGCGGACGGCGGAAGCGAGTTCGCCCACGCAGTCGCGTTCGGTGTGCCAGTCTGGCCTGTAGGGATTAGGCGTGGCACTCGGCCACATCAGAAAGCCGTCGTGGTGTTTGGTCACCATCACCACGTAGCGTGCTCCGGCGCGGCGGAAAAGGTTGGCCCACGTTAAGGGATCCCACGCCCGCGCCGCTGCGTTGAATTGTGGCCCAAACGCTGCGTAAGGGGTGTCCGCGCCGTATGTTTCTGCGTGATGGCGCTGCGTGGGACTGCCGTCGATCTTCATTGCCTGGCAGTACCACTCGGCGTAGGGATTGTGCTTGAACCAGTAGGTGTCACTGTGTTGTGCGATGACCTCGCGAAGGTTGCCCCCGCGTGGCGCCCATCTGGGTACGGAGTACGGTCCCCAATGGATGAAGATGCCTAACTTGGCTCCGGCGAACCACGCCGGGACCGGGTGTCGTTTTATGGAGGCTAGGGTGGGTAGATAGGTGAACATAGCCCTATTAAACCACAAATCTGTGGAACTTTAAGTACTCAACGGATTGAACGGATCAAACGGATTTTGAATGACGATCTGACTATCCAACTAACGACTACTGGACTTTTATCAGGAGTATCCTATGCCCGATCAAATTCACATTAAGGATCTATTGCTGCGAACCATCATCGGCATCAACGATGAGGAACGTCGCAATCGCCAGGACGTCTTAATCAACATCACGCTGTGGGCTGATTTGCGCCCTGCCGGCATCTCCGATCAAATCGACGATGCTGTGAACTACCGCACCATTACCAAGCAGATCATCGCTATGGTCGAAGCATCGCGCTTTTTCACGGTGGAAAAGCTGGCGGCGGAGATCGCGCACATCTGTCTGGCCGATACGCGGGTGGAAAAGGCGCAGGTGCGGGTGGAGAAACCGGGTGCATTGCGCTTTGCCCGTTCCGTCGGCGTGGAAATCGCCCGCACTCGCGCGGACGTAGAACGGCGCAACCGTGTCTTTGTCGCGATGGGATCCAACATCGACGCCGCGGACAACCTGCAAGCGGCCACGCGGTTGCTGGCGGAGCGGTGCGTTCTGCTGGCGGTATCCCCGGTCTACGAGACGGTGCCCGTCGGCAAAACCGACCAATCGAACTTCCTCAATGCTGCGGTGCTTATCGAGACGCCGTTGGCGGCGGCAGATTTGAAGCGTGAGGTGCTACTGCAAATCGAGCAGCAGTTGGGGCGCGTGCGCACGGCGGATAAAAACGCCCCACGCACCATCGATCTGGACATCGCCTTGTTCAACAGCGACGTGCTGGACGTCGAGGCGCGCCACATCCCCGACCCCGACATTTTGAAGTATGCGCACATCGCTGTGCCGCTGGCCGATCTCGCGCCGGGATACCGGCATCCGGAAACGGGCCAGACGTTGGGCGAGATCGCCGAACACTCATTGATGGGCGGCATCATCCGCCGCGACGACGTGCAACTTTGACGTTTAGGAGGCAAGAAGTTCGAAGCTGGATATTCGTTATGCTTCACTTGCTGACTCGCTATTCGTAATTCGCAATT
>JBJYXQ010000597.1:0-1784 GCA_046260035.1 Anaerolineae bacterium | reverse complement strand
CTCTTCCGGTGTCTGCGTGATGATCTCCAGCCCCCAGTCCGTGTGGTCAACTTCCGGGCAGTAGATGAGCCAGCGCACGTCCCAGTCGTAGAGGTACGCAGCACGGATCGCAGCGACGCCTTCGATGAAGAACAGCCCTTCCCTGTTCCGCTGTCGTCGCTGTGCCTCCAATGCGCGCACCAGCTTGATCTTTTTATTCTTGAGCGATGTAATCATAGGTATTGAGTCAGGATTTGTATCACGTATCTATCCTGTGAATCCTGTCAAAAAAGAATCGTACAACTCCTATAGTTCGATGGTTAGCGATTGCTTCCCGGCCTCCGGGATGAGAAACACACCCAGATCACTGGCTCGCGAAACGCCGCCGGAGACAGCCTGCACCGCCTTGACGCCGCGCAGCATAACAGACCACGGCCGGGTCGCGCCTTCGACCTGCACGTGAATCTTCTGTCCATTGCGTTTCGCCGTGATAGTCAGTGCTGTCTCACCCTTGAGCGTTGGCACGCGCGCTGAAACCGTCGCGCCATCCGCCAGCTCGAAGATGTGGAAGGTCACACTGTCAGCAAAGTCGTAGTCGGGCTTTTGCTCATTCACACCAACCGCGATGATCGAACTGGGCCGCACCATCAGCGGCAGGCTGAGATAGCCATGCGTCTCGCGCACCCAGCGCCCACCCTCGACGATGTCGTTGTTGAGAAAATTCGTCCAGCGGCCTTTCGGCAGGTAGTAGTCCACCTTCCCATCCGGCGAAAAGATCGGCGCGACGAGCAGCGCATCACCGAGCATATACTGCCGGTCGAGCGTGTCGCAACCCGGATCGTCGGGGAATTCCAACGGCATGGCGCGCATCACCGGCGTGCCGTGTTCGTGGGCTTCGATGGCCGCGTCGAAGAGGTAGGGCATCAACCGGCACTTGAGCTTGGTGAAAAAGCGCAACACATCACTCGCCGTCGGGCCGTCATATCCGGCTTCGTCGAAGAGCCAGGGCACGCGGTAGGAGCTATTGCCGTGCAGGCGGCTGTGCGATGAGAGCAGGCCGAAGGCGCACCAACGCTTGTATACGTCCGCCGACGCCGTCAGCTCGAAACCGCCCATATCGTGGCTCCAAAAGCCAAAGCCCGACATCCCCAGGGAAAGACCACCGCGCAGGCTTTCGGACATCGACTCGAAGGTGGCGGTGCTGTCGCCGCCCCAGTGAACGGGATACTGCTGCCCGCCTGTCGTGGCCGAGCGCGCGAAGACGGTCGCCTCGCCCTTGCCGAGTTTCTCCTCCAGCACCTCGAACACCGTCTGATTGTAGAGCTGCGTGTAGTAGTTGTGCATCAACACTGGGTCTGAGCCATCGAAGTAGACGACGTCCGTGGGAATACGCTCGCCGAAATCGGTCTTGAAGCAGTCCACGCCCATATCGACCAGCGCGCGCAGTTTGTCACCGTACCAGCGGCATGCCTCCGGGTTGGTGAAGTCCACCAGGCCCATACCCGCCTGCCACTTGTCCCATTGGAACACGGAGCCATCAGGCCGCTTGAGCAGGTAGCCGTGCTCCATCCCCTCGTCGAAGAGCGCGGAGCGCTGCGCGATGTAGGGATTGATCCACACGCAGATCTTGAGGCCACGCGCCTTGAGCCGTTGGAGCATCCCCACCGGATCGGGGAAGACCGCCGGATCCCACTCGAAATTGCACCAATGGAAGGCCTTCATCCAGAAGCAGTCGAAGTGGAAGACGTGCAGCGGCATGTCGCGGTCGGCCATCCCCTGGATAAAGCCGGTGACGGTGTCCTCGT
>JBJYXQ010000596.1:0-2076 GCA_046260035.1 Anaerolineae bacterium | reverse complement strand
CATCTCGCACAATCGCCGCCGATCAACTTGATGAACGGCATGGTGATCTTGCGTTACATAGAAAATCAAGGCTCCTTCCTCGGGCTGGGCGCAAAATTGTCAGACACAGTGCGCTTCTGGCTCTTCATCGTTCTTGCGACGCTGATGGTTGTGGGGATGCTCGGTTTCGCCCTGACTGTCCAGGAACTGAATGTGGTTGGCATCACAGGCGCAGCATTGGTCGTCGGTGGCGGGGTCGGCAACCTCATCGACCGCATCACGCATCAAGGTGCAGTCGTGGACTTCCTGAACGTCGGCATCGGCAAGGTGCGCACCGGTATCTTCAACCTCGCCGATGTGGCGATCATGGCCGGTATCGGAGTGTTGCTCCTGGCGATGTACAAACCAAAGTCAACGGAGGATTCCGATGTCTGATCAGGCAATCCTTGCCACCTGGGTATCGACGCCAAAAGAACAAGCGTACGCGCGGTTACTCATCGAAAGCATCCGTGCGTTCGGCGGGTGGCTAAGCCAATGCCCGATCCTGCTTTTCGAAGGCGATCCACAAAACGCGCCTTGCGCAGAACTCGCAGCGTTGGATAACGTCCAACTACACCCGCTCACCGTGCCCGATGCGCTCAAGCGCTATATCCTCGCCGACAAAGTCTGCGCGTGTGCGCAAGCAGAAGCGTTAGCCGGACCGGAAGTGCGCTCCCTCATCTGGTTCAACCCGGACTGTTTCGTGATCCAGTCACCCGATCTATTTAACCTCGCCTCGCCCGATGAGAATGGGATGACGTACGACATCGCCATCAGGCCAGTGCATGTCAAGAATGTGGGCCTGCTTGCGTCGGAGCCGGTGGATCGGTTTTGGAGGAAGGTCTACGCAACCGCGGGCGTGGACGACGTGCCATTTATCGTCGAATCGTACGTCGACGGACAGCGCATCCGCGCCTACTTCAACACGCACACCTTCGCGGTCAACCCAGCAATGGGTCTGTTTCACCGCTGGCTCGACGACTTCACGGCGCTGGTCAAAGACCAAGCGTTCCAGGAAGAAGCATGCAGAGACATCGTACACCAAATCTTCCTGCACCAGGCCATCTTGAGTGCCTTGATCGTGACAATGCTGCCAGCGGAACGGATACGCCTGCTGCCACCCGACTACAGCTATCCGTACAACCTGCAACACGCCATCCCACCGGAGCAACGCGCGCAGGTGCTCAACGATCTGGTATGCATCGCCAACGAGGAACGCCCGATGCATCCCGATGCTGTAACCGATATCGCCATCCACGAGCCGCTGCGGACGTGGCTCACTGCGCATGTGCGGTAGAGATTTCTTTAAGGCTCTTGATGCTCGGGCCGGTCTCTGACCGTGCCCGCGTCACCATTCTATTGCCGTCAAAACTACGTCCGATTCTCCTGGCGGCTCGGACAACCAGTACCCTGCTGAAGAAAATCGCCAGGCAACGCTCTCACGCACCAACCCTTTGCGACGCGGATTGTCATGCAGGTAATTGCTCTTCGTCTGCCAAAACGAATAGGTAAAAATCGCCTCGGGGTGACGACTTTGCTGCCAGAATTGATGCGTCCGGTCAGCACGCACCGGTCCTCCTATCGCCTGTCGAAAAACGGGTGGCATATTGTGCTCGCAATATTTCGACAACTGCCGCCCAGTATACTTCCGCATATCGGCTATCGTTTGGCGTAAACGTTCGACATTGAAATCCGCGTCAGTGACAATCAAGTGAACGTGCGTCGGCATAATCACAAAAGCATTGATCCGCAAGCCTTTTTCACGGTGACAGAAATTCAGGCTGTCGATGATGATTAGACAGGGCGCTTCACTCACAAAAACCGGCAACCATTGGACGACCGAGAAGGTCAAGTAGTACAAAGCACAATCTTCGTGCATACGTAGTACTTCCATGACGACCTCCAAACAGCAGGTGGCTCGGTCTGGAGACCGGCCGCAGCATTATCTCCAACCGCTCGGGCCGGTCTCTGACCGTGCCCGCGAAAACCTGGGCCAACGGTGGCACGGTCGGAGACCGGCCACAGCAAGAGGCGACGAAACCTTAACCACGCTTCACA
>JBJYXQ010000595.1:0-2957 GCA_046260035.1 Anaerolineae bacterium | reverse complement strand
CGCTATGCCGAAAACCCCAACCGGATGCAGATGCACACTCAGTTGCAGGTCATCCTCAAGCCCGATCCCGGTGATCCACAGGAACGCTACCTGAGGAGCCTGGAAGTCATCGGTATCAGTCGCGAGGAACATGACATCCGCTTCGTCGAGGATAACTGGGAAAGCCCGGCGATTGGTGCGTGGGGGCTCGGCTGGGAGGTCTGGCTGGATGGTCAGGAGATCACACAGTTCACCTATTTCCAGCAGGCCGGTGGCATCAACCTGGATATTCCCTCTGTGGAGTTGACCTACGGGTTGGAGCGTATCGTGATGTACCTGCAAAACGTACGCTCGGTGTGGGATATAGCGTGGGATGAAAACCATACGTACGGCGAGATCTTGGCCGATCAGGAAATCGATCATTGCCGCTACGAGTTTGAATATGCCGATATTGACCATGTACGGGAGATGTACGACCTGTTCGAGCAGGAAGCGCTGCTCAATCTCAAGCATGGGCTGGTTGTGCCTTCGCTTGATTACATTCTACGTTGTTCACACACTTTCAACTTACTGGACTCGCGCGGGACGGTCGGTGTCACCGAGCGTGCGGTCTTCTTCAAGCGGATGCGTGACCTGTCGCGGCAAGTGGCCGAGGCATACCTGGCGCAGCGGGATCGGGCTGGTTTCCCCTGGGAAGGGCGTCCCGGCCTGACCTTGGCTGCGACTTCACCGGGGGCGTTGATGCACCTGCCGTTGGAGGAGAAAGAGCTGTCTCCGGTGGAAACTGTTCCCGTCCAGGGGCGCGCACCATTCCTCTTTGAGCTTGGTGTCGAGGAATTGCCCGCTACGCACTTGAGCGGTGCGCTGGCGCAGTGGCGCGAGTTGATCCCTGCCGCTCTCGATGCGGCAAAGTTGGAACACGGCGACGTTCACATATGGGGAACGCCGCGCCGCCTCGTCGTCTACGTGCCGGAGATAGCCCTTGGGCAGGCTGACGAGACGTTGGAGGTCAAAGGACCGCCCGCGCGTGCCGCCTTCGATGCGGACGGAAATCCGACGCGTGCAGCGCAGGGTTTTGCCCGTTCCAAAGGTGTGGACGTGGCGGACTTGCAGGTGCGTGAGACAGATGGCGGTGAATATGTCTTCGTCACCCAACACGTGCCCGGTCGTCCCGCCGCCGAAGTACTGGCAGAACTATTGCCCGACTGGATCGCGCAACTGCACTTCCCTCGCGCGATGCGCTGGAATGAGACGGGCGTGACTTTCAGCCGGCCTATTCGTTGGCTGCTGGCGCTTCTGGGTGAGTACGAACTTCCGTGCACCTATGCAGGTTTGCAGAGCGGACGCGTCACTCGTGGCCCACGCCCGGCGGGATCACCCGAAGTAGCGCTCGGTGCGGCGACGGATTACAAGCCCACGCTGGCTTCTTATGGCATCATCGTTGATCAGGATGCGCGTGCGGCGGAAATCCTGCAGCAGGCGCAAGCCGTTGCTGCAGAAGTTGCCGGGCAGATTCCCGATGATCCGGCGTTGCTGGAGGAAGTGACCAACCTGGTCGAAGTTCCGACGGCGCTTCTTGGTTCCTTCGAAAAGCGTTACCTGACGCTGCCGCAGGATGTGCTTATCGCTGTGATGAAGAAACACCAGCGGTATTTCCCCGTACTGGATGCGCGTGGGCACATCATGGCGCACTTTGTCACCATCCGCAATGGTGGCAGCGATCATCTGGACCTTGTGCGCCAGGGTAACGAAGACGTCATCCGTGCCCGTTACGCCGATGCGGAGTTCTTCTACAACCAGGATTGCCGCCATCCGTTGGCGGATTATCGTGATGGCCTGGAGACGTTGACCTTCCAGGCGGATCTCGGCTCGATGTTGCAGAAATCCGAGCGGGTAGAGAAACTCGCAGGATGGGTGGGTGAGCAGATGGCACTATCCGCCGAGGATCTGGCGACGCTTAACCGCGCGGCCTATCTGGCGAAGGCCGATCTCGCCACGCGCATGGTCGTGGAGATGACGAGTTTGCAGGGCATTATGGGGCGCGAGTACGCAAAACGCTCCGGCGAATCGTCGGCGGTAGCTCAGGCGATCTTCGAGCACTATCTTCCGCGTTCGGCGGGGGATAAGTTGCCGGAGAGTGCGCCAGGCATCGCACTGGCACTGGCGGACCGGTTGGATAGCCTGGCGGGATTGTTCGCCGTGGGCCTTGCGCCCACCGGCTCGGCGGACCCCTATGGGTTGCGGCGAGCTGCGGCGGGCATTGTGCAGATTCTGCTGGAACGCGAACTCCCCTTCTCCACGCGCGCGGGTATAGCGAAGGCGGCGCTCACGCTGCCCGTTGAGGCTGCACAATCAACGATCAATGCTGCCGTAGATTTCATCGTCGGGCGACTCCAGGTGATGTTGCGCGAGATGGGCTTGGCTTACGACGTGGTTGAGGCCGCGCTGGCGGCGCGCGGCGAGAATCCCACATTGGCTCGCGAAGCCGCGCAGCAACTCACGGCGTGGGTTGCCAGGGATGATTGGGCCTTCTTGCTCGATAACTATGCGCGTTGTGTGCGTATTACTCGCGATCAACCGCGCTTCAAGCTGGACGCGACGGTGCTGCAGGAGCCTGCCGAGAAAATGCTCTATGCAGCTCTATGTACTGCCGAAGCTGCTATCGGTCCTGAAAGCGATGTGAATAGCTTCCTCACGGCTTTTGTGCCACTTGTCTCCTTTATCCAGACGTTCTTCAATGAAGTTCTGGTGATGGACAAGGACAACGCTCTCCGGGAAGCGCGCTTGGCGCTTTTGCAGCGTATTGCCGGACTGGCAGACGGCATCGTGGATTTGAGCAAGCTGGAAGGATTCTAGCGATCAGCAGTCAGCCGTCAGCTCTCATTGGCTGAAGCGCGGGTTGATAACTCGCTTAAGAATGCCAGGGGCTTTGTGCCCCTGGCATTCTTGTTGTGTGAGGGGATTTTTGTGGCGGAACC
>JBJYXQ010000594.1:0-2295 GCA_046260035.1 Anaerolineae bacterium | reverse complement strand
CCGATAGTTGCGAGTTGTGGGTTACGGGTTGTGGGTTGTGGGCTATTTACCGATTTGCTGATTCGCCAATTCGCTATTCGCCATACTTGTTGCGCAGCGCGATCAGCCGAATCCCGTCTAGCGTCAACCATTCATCCGATACCGTAAAATAGGATGTCAGTGGTGCGATCAACCGTGCCAGGCCGCCAGTCGCCAATGCCTGTGCAGGCACCCCCATCTGTTCCCGGAAGCGCGTGATGAGGCTTTCGACCATCCCAACGTAACCCAGGACGATGCCGGATTGAATCGAATGGATGGTATTCGTGCCGATAGGCTTCGGCGGCGCGCTCAGGCGGATCTGCGGCAGTTGCGCCGTGCCCCCCGCCAGTGCCGACACTGCCATGTTGACACCCGGCGCGATGGCGACGCCGAGGAATGTCGCATCTGCAGCCACCGCCGAGAACGTCGTCGCCGTCCCGAAGTCCACCACGATGCACGCATCTCGCACGCGGTCGTAGGCAGCGACCCCGTCGGCGACCAAGTCCGCGCCTAACTCTGCCGGGTTGTCCAATGCGAAGGTCAGTCCGGTCTTCACCGATGTGCTGATAATCAACGGGTCCACCCCCGTCTGCGCGATGAGCATTTCTTCCATCCGGTCAGTGATCGGCGGGACGACGCTGCTGATGGCGACTTGCTTTAGTGCTTCCAGTGCTACCCCTGCTTCACGCAGAAAATCGCGGAAGAGCACGCCATACTCATCGGGCATTTTGTCGCGCACCGTCCGCACACGCCAGTGCCGCAGCCACTTTTCGCCGTCGTGAATGCCAAAAACGATGTTCGTGTTCCCTACATTGACTGCTAAGAGCATATATTCCTCCTGGTCAGTACAAGTCCGATAGCCCAGCCGTTATTCTTATCAGTTATAGCCAACCTTGCGCAGGTTGCAAATCTTCGTAAGGTTTTCAAGGACGGCAATTTCGCTTCAAAATATGCTGCCTGTGGTATAATATCCCTTATGAAAAAGCGAAGCCTGCAAATCATCGTTACTCTGGTATTCAGCGCGCTGGCCCTCTATGCAGCACTCCATGGTGTGAACTTCGGCGAGGTGAGTGCGGCCCTGCAACAGGTCCACTGGGGATGGCTTATCCTGACCTTGGCGCTGATTCTGGTGACACTTATCGTCCGCGCGCAACGCTGGCGGATTTTGTTGGGGCGTAAGCTCTCCCTGCGCGACACCTTTGGCTTGATCAACATCGGTTATCTGGTCAGCGGGGTGTTGCCCTTGCGCGCCGGCGATCCTGCGCGCGCTGTCGCCGCCAGTGCACGCGGCCCGGTCTCGGTTATCGCGGCGCTCTCGACCGTTGTAGTAGAACGTGTGCTGGATATGTTCCTCGTCGTCATTATGCTTGTGGGGACGTTGCCCTTTGTGCCGGGGCTGCGTGACTATCTTGCCGGTGGACAGGCTGGCGAATCGGTTTCGTATCAGTTGATCATCGTGCTGAGCGGGGTACTGGCTTTGGGCCTCTTGGTCGTGTTTTTTCTGGTGGCGTTACTCCCCCAGAAGGTTGAAGCGTTGGCCCTACGTGTGTTGGAAATGCTGCGTATCCCCAATCCGGAGCGCTGGTTGAAGCCTGTACAACACGCGTTGGATGGTTTTATCGCATTGCGTTCGTTCCGCGAGGCAGCGGTGCTGATGTTGTGGTCCGTAGTGCTGTGGACTGTCACGGTCCTCTATTTTTTGACGGGACTGCAAGCCTGTAGCGCGTTTTTGCCACCCGGCAATGGCATGCTCAAAGCGATGGTCACCACTTGGTCCAGCGCCTTTGGAATGGTGTTCCCGGCAACTGGCGGCCTGGGATCATTTCACTTCGCGGTGCGCGAGGCGCTCTTTTGGGGCTTCGGCATTGTCCGCGAGTCTGGTTTTACCTACGCCGTGATTGTCCACGCACTGGCTTACCTCACCGGCATCATCCTGGGTGCGCTCACGCTTTTGGTCTGGGGTGTCTCCTTCAAAAGCCTTGTCAGCAATGCGCAGCAGGTTGAGGCCTCATCCGAGTGTCATTCTCCTGATCCATCGTAATACGGAGGGTTCTACAATGCATTATCTGATCACCGGCGGGGCTGGGTTTATTGGCTCGAATTATGCCCACCGGCTCTTAGCACGCGGAGAGCACGTGACCATCTTCGACAATCTATCGCGCCGTGGCGCAACCGCCAATCTCGATTGGCTGCGGGAGACGTTTGGTGCCAACGCTTTCACCCTCATCCAGGGTGATGTGCGCGACGCAACCTTGCTTACCACTACGGCCAGTGATG
>JBJYXQ010000593.1:0-4286 GCA_046260035.1 Anaerolineae bacterium | reverse complement strand
CTACCTTAAAAGGAGGTAACCTATGGTCGAGAACGCAATTACCATCCGCATCGGCGGCGAGGCTGGGATGGGACTGGAATCCAGCGGTGCAGGCTTCGGCAAGGCGCTGGTGCGTGGCGGGCTTTATGTTTTTGGTGTACCGGACTTCTATTCTCGCATTCGCGGCGGGCACAACTTCTTCACGCTTCGCATCGCCGACCAACCACTCTACGCCATTGACGATCCGGTCCACCTGTTGCTGGCCCTCGATATGGAGACAATCCGCCGCCACACGGCTGACATGATCTCCGGCGGTGCTATCGTCTACGAAGACAATGAGACGCTGCCCGACGATCTCAAACGCGACGACATCCTCTACATACCCGTCCCGTTGACCGCACTGGCAAAGGAGGTAGGTGGAGCGGAAGTCATGCGCAACACGCTGGCTTTGGGCGTCGCCATCGGTCTGCTGCACTTCGACCAGGTCTACGTCGAGAGCGTCATCCGCGACAACTTCGCCGGCAAAGGTGACGCCATCATCGACGGTAACCTGCGGCTCATCGCCAAAGGCATGGAGTTGGCCGCTCCATACGAAGCCGACTATCCCTTCCGCGTTACCGCCATTCCCGATGCGCCTAAGCGCCTCTTCATCAACGGCACCGAAGCATTCAGCATAGGAGCACTGGCAGGAGGATGCCGCTTCGTCAGCGGTTATCCGATGACGCCAGGATCGCCGGTGCTGGTCTGGTTTGCACAACATGCGGCTCAATACGGTGTCGTCGCCAGGCACGTAGAAGACGAGATCTCGGCGATCAATATGGCTATCGGCGCGGGAATGATGGGGGTGCGCTCGTTGGTTCCCACGTCCGGTGGTGGTTACGCCTTGATGGTTGAGGCTACCGGGTTGGCGGGTATGAGCGAAACACCTGTAGTGATCTATAACGCGCAGCGCCCCGGCCCGGCGACCGGCCTGCCCACTCGCACAGAACAGGCTGATATGCTCTTTATGATGTTTGCCTCTCAGGGCGAGTTCGCCCGCGCTATGCTGGCACCGGGCACACCCGCCGAAGCCTTCCACCTAGCGTGGAAAGCCTTCAACATGGCGGAGCGCTACCAAACGCCAGTGATGGTCCTCAGTGACCAGTTCCTGGCCGATAGCTTCTGGACCCTGGAGCCCGACGCGTTGGACTTCGATGCGGTAGCGTTTGACCGTGGCGCGCTGCTCACCGACGCCGACCTCGACGCCTTGACTGAACCTTACCAACGCTACAAGATCACGCCATCCGGCGTCTCGCCACGCGCAATTCCCGGTCATCCTAACGCCATCTTCATGACTGAAAGCAACGAACACGATGAGAGTTCGGCCATGCGCGAAAATCCACAGATCCGCGCCGCCCAGCAAAGCAAGCGCATGCGCAAGGGCGTGGGGATGAAACAGGAGATCCCCGATCCTACGTGGTACGGCCCCGACGACGCCGAAATGACGCTGGTCTGCTGGGGGTCCACCTACGGCCCAGCCCGTGAGGCCGTGGATCGACTCAACGCGCAGGAAACGGGAAAAGCCAATCTGCTACACTTCAGCGGCCTGGAACCCTTCCCGCCCGGCGCTGAAGCCGCGCTGCGTCGCGCGCGCAAGCGCGTTGTGGTGGAGGGCAATTACACCGGACAGTTGGAATTGCTCATCCGTATGCGCACCGGATTGACAATGGACGGCGCAGTTCGCCGTTTCGACGGGCGCCCCTTCCGCCCTCAGTATATCCTGGATGGCATCAAGGAGGTAGACTGATGGTCACACGCGATGATTACAAAGGCAATATCCGCCCCACCTGGTGCACAGGATGTGGGAATTACGGCATCTTGACGGCGCTTTCCCGTGCTCTGGTCGAGCACAACATCCTACCACACGAACTGGTCGTTGTCACCGGCATCGGCTGCGGGAGCAAGCTGCCGCAGTACGCACGGATGAACGGGTTCCAAAGCCTGCATGGACGTCCCTGGCCCATCGCCCAGGGGATCAAGTTGGCGAATCGGGATATGCACGTCATCCTCGTTCACGGGGATGGCGACGGCTACGGCGAGGGACTGGGGCACTTTGCCCACGCCATCCGCCGCAATCCCAATGTCACCGA
This sequence comes from Anaerolineae bacterium, assembly GCA_046260035.1. Classification (GTDB taxonomy): domain Bacteria; phylum Chloroflexota; class Anaerolineae; order B4-G1; family SLSP01; genus DSWT01. The sequence goes on along the minus strand of JBJYXQ010000593.1, from coordinate 2,178 downwards.
GTTGGTGCAGAACAACAAAATCTACGGGCTGACGAAGGGCCAGTTCTCTCCCACCAGCGAGCGGGGCAAACGCACATCGACGACGCCCGCCGGCTCTATAGAGAAACCGGTACAACCATTGGCTCTCGCCATCACGCACGGTGCGAATTTTGTCGCGCGCGGGTATCCCGGCGACATCAAGCACCTGATCTGGCTCATCGGCGAGGCGCTGGAGTGGCCCGGCTATGCACTGGTAGATATCCTCCAGCCGTGCGTCACCTTCAACCGTGAGCGCGCCTACGATTACTACAAAGAACGCGTTTACAAGTTGCAAGACGATCCCGACTACGACCCGGCGAACCACACTCTGGCGTGGGAACGCGCCCAGGAGTGGGGTGACCGCATCCCCATCGGCATCTTCTACCGTGGCGAGCCGGTGCCGGGATACGAAGGCCTCGATCCCGTGCTGAAGACCGGCGGACCGCTGACCAAGCGCCCGCTGACCAAACTCACCGGCGCGCAGATCGACACGCTGATGGCGGAAGTCAGCTAGACAATGATCGACTTTTTCGCAGGTCCGGAATACACCGGTGCGCCGTTCGTTCTATTCGGGACGGCGCACCTCATTGGATTGGCGCTTGTAGCCCTCGCCAACGTGGCCCTGTTTTATGTCCGCGACCACGCCGGTGAAACGGCTCGGCGGAACATTCGCTACGGCCTGGCAGCGTTACTCGTCGTGAATGAAATTGCCTGGCACCTGTGGAACTGGGCAACCGGACAGTGGACAGTCCAGACGATGCTCCCGCTCCATTTGTGCAGCGTCCTGGTCTGGCTGAGTGCCTATATGCTGGTCACCAAAAATCGCACCATCTACGAATTCGCCTACCTGCTCGGTATTGCCGGGGCTTTGCAGGCGCTGCTCACCCCTGATGCGGGCATCTACGGCTTCCCACACTTCCGCTTCTTCCAGGTCATCCTCTCCCATGGCGCCATCGTTACCGCCGCGCTTTATATGACCATCGTCGAAGGCTTCCGCCCCACGTGGGCATCGGTGCGGCGCGTGCTCGTCGGCAGCTATCTCTACATGCTCAACGTCTGGGTCATCAATGACCTGCTCGGCAGCAACTACCTCTTCATCGCGCACAAACCGGAAACGGCTAGCCTCCTGGACGTGCTGCCCGCCTGGCCCGGCTACATCCCCATCATCATCGCCCTTGGCGTGAGCTTCATCCTCCTCTTCTACCTGCCGTTTGCGATTAAGGACGCGCGATACAAAACACAAACTCGTCAGAAGATAGGCAACCATAGGTTGCACGCAGATTAAGCAGATTATGTCCGAGCGAACTCAAAATCTGCTTGATCTGCTAAATCTGCTGACAGATAAACAATGAGCGAATCACCCGCCTTTTTCATCCGCGACCTGCCTATCCACGGATCGTTGATCCTCGCGCCGCTGTCGGGCTACAACGACCAGCCCTTTCGTCGCCTGTGCCTGGAATTCGGCGCGGCCCTGGTCTACACCGGCCTGCTCTCGGCGAGCGCCATCCTCTATGGCTCACGACGCTCGGATGAAATGCTGCGGTTCCATCCCGACGAACACCCGCTGGCGTGCCAGCTCTTCGGCAGCGATGAGGCTATACTCGAAAAAGCTGCGCGCACCGTCGAAGCGCTGGATATCGACGTGCTGGACTTCAATATGGGCTGCGCCCAACCGAAAATCGTCAAGGGAGGCTATGGCGCAGCGCTGCTCAAAGATCCGGCGCAGATCGGGCGCATTGTCACACGCCTTGTCAACACCGTGCACGTCCCTGTCACCGGCAAAATTCGCCTGGGATGGGATGCCGAATCGCGCAACTACCTGGAAGTCGCCCACATCCTGGAAGACAGCGGCGCAGCCATGATCGCCGTCCACGGGCGCACCGCCGACCAAAAATATACCGGTCGTGCCGACTGGGATGCTATCGCCGAGGTCAAGCAGGCCGTGGACATCCCCGTCCTCGCCAGCGGTGACGTCAAGCGCGCTGCCGACATCACTCGCATCCAGGCGCACACCGGCTGCGACGGCGTGATGATCGGCCGCGCCGCCATCGGCAATCCGTGGATCTTCTACCGCCCCGAGGGGCGCGGCCGCGACCTGCCCGACGTCCCGTGGGCCGAGCGCGCGCCGGTCATCGTGGAGCATCTGCGCCGGATGGTTGA
>JBJYXQ010000592.1:0-3779 GCA_046260035.1 Anaerolineae bacterium | reverse complement strand
CAAAAGGCAACGCGTACTTTTCGCGGAACTTCACCAGTGCCTCCGGTTCATCAGGACTGATACCGATGACGCTGGCATTCTCAGCTTCAATGTTTGGATAAACATCGCGCAGCGCGCAGGCTTGCTTCGTGCAACCCGGTGTGTCTGCTTTAGGATAAAAATAGAGCACGACCTTGCGCCCACGATAATCGGACAAAGAGACCGTTTCCCCGGTATCGGACTGCAATGAAAAGTCTGGAGCCATTTCACCAATTGCGACCATATTTCAACCTCCTGATGCCGTTACGAGTTAAATTTATAGAAATCAATCTTTTATATTTTACTGCAAAAGCCTTCCAAAATCAAGATGATTTGAAACACCTCCGCTGAACCTTTTGTAGTCTGTGGCCATTGTGATACAATCGCACATACACAACTACCCAGCCCAAAGCGTTTCTAGGCGGAGGATATATGAATGAGCTGCTGAAAAAAGTCAGTGAATTTCTGGCCCATAATAAAGGGCTTCCGGTGCTCATCGGTATCGGTATGGTGGTGTTGAACCTGGTCTTCAATCTACTCCCACAATGGCCCGTCATCACTTGGCTGGCGGATACAGAGCTTTTTCTGCATTTGGGCATCATTGTCGGACTGTTTGGCATTCTACTTGGCGACGCACTTTAGGAACGGGACTATAAAAGTTTAGTCGTATGCGTACGCATACCAGGCATCCTTGGTCAAGCACAGGCGCTCTTCCAATACGACAATCGTGGAAAGTTTTGGAGTCTGAATGGACTTATGGTATAATAAATAGCGGGGATGACAAGGTTTCGACGGGGAAGGCTGGGGGTGGGCTGCGAGTCGGGGAGGCTCCGTCTCCGTAAACCCAGGAGCAAACCTAAAATGCCAACACTAAGGCAAACAACTGGGTTCCCACGATGGCGAATACCTGGGCTACCGCCCCGGTCGCCGTCGCTGCGTAAGCAGAACGGACAACCCAAAACCTGATCGGGATATCCGGTCACGCCCCTCCAGCGTCTCGCAGGCACGTTGGAGTCCGGTGAAATACCGTCTGCGCGCTAACTTCCAGACGCCGATAAAGGAAGTTCTAAGACTCCTCGGCTAACCCGGATGCGGCGCGGTCGGCAGCGACCCTCCGGGTAAAACGAAAGCGCCGACTACGCTCGTAGAAGCTCATCGTCGAATTCTTCGGACGCGGGTTCGATTCCCGCCATCTCCACACAGGGCCGGGGAAATCCCCGGCCCTTTATCTTAATTCGAGACGCTGAAACCAGAATGTTGGAACCGAGAATCGTACTTCTCACCGGCAATCGTCAAATTGGCAAAACTACAGCATGTGTCTCGCTGGTCAATATGCTCCGCGAAACAGACTTGAGAGTCTCGGGGCTTATCACCTTACGCACGGGTCCAGATGACTTAGCCGTCCAGGAGGTGAACTCCGGAGACACCTATCCTCTCACCCTACCACACAACAGCGATGGGGGATTCCTCGTGGGTCATTTTCGCTTTTCTACAGAAGCCCTCGCCCGCAGCAACCGGGCGTTGGACGCCTGTTTTCCAACACAAGTCTTCGTCCTCGACGAAGTTGGCCCAATGGAACTGGTCTACGGGCAAGGGTGGGCCCGAGCCATCACGCTGCTACGGCACCACAAGTATCGTATCGCCTTCATCGTCGTACGGCCAGAGTTGCTAGTTTCAGCAATGCGGCAGCTTCCTCTCACATATTACACCGTCATCCACCTTACCGCGGAGATTCGCGACAGTGTGCCCGCGTCGCTTTTCACTATCGCTACAAATGCATGTTTAGCGGAAGAGCATCCGGTAGGGGAGGGCCAATGAAACCCTGGCAAATCGTAGGCCACGAGTGGGCCGTGCGGCAGTTGCAAACAGCTATCGAGCACGAGGAAGTTCCACACGCGCTACTAATCAGCGGGCCGGACAACGTCGGCAAAATGACCCTCGCGCGTCTGGTCACGGGCGCGCTGCTGTGCTCGGGGCAGGATGATGAGCGCCCTTGTGGTACGTGTCTGGCCTGCCGCAAGCTAGCCTCAGGCAATCATCCCGACTTTATGCTGGTGGAACCGGAAGAAGAGGGTGGCGCGTTGAAAATCGATCAAATCCGCGCCGTTGAGCGGTTCCTGTCGCTAACGCCCAACGAAAGTCCGCGTAAGATCGCTCTCATCAGCGCGTTCGAACGTGCGACTACTGGCGCCGCCAACGCGCTGCTCAAAACATTGGAGGAGCCACCCGCCTATGCGCATCTGATCCTCCTGGCGCAGGACGCGGATGTACTGCTGCCGACCATCGTCTCGCGCAGTCAGCAGATCGTCTTGCGGCCTTTAGCCACTGCCACCGTCGAACAGGCTCTGCGCGAACAGTGGGATGTCCCCGCAGAACAAGCCGCGCACTTGGCGCGAATTTCCGGCGGGCGCATGGGATGGGCCATCCGTGCAGCAACGGAAACCGCGTATCACCAACGTATGGAGGATGCCCTGGCGCTATTGCTAGACCTCATGCATCAGGATTTACCGGCCCGGTTCGATACGGCGAAAGCCCTCGCCCGTGATGCAAATGTCAACGTCAGCGAAACACTGGAATATTGGCTGACCGGATGGCGGGATATCCTGCTCATCCAAACGGGAAACGCACAGCGCGCCATCCACCAACAGCACCACGCAGCGCTGGTCCAAATCGCGCAACACGTCTCCCTCCCCGCTACAATCACCACCCTCAAGGCATTAGAAGGATGCCAGGAGGCACTACAAGGTAACGCCAACGCACAACTGGCGCTGGAAAACCTGCTGTTGAACTTACCCAACGGACGGTGATGCACCGCCAAGATAGTCCGTGCACAATTAGCGTGTATCAGAGATGCGGCCCCAGAGATGGGGGCGGAGAATTGCGATAACCTTGCCCAAAAAAGCCAATGCCCCGCAAAAATTGTGGGGCATTGAATCACTTATGAACTGCCAATGACGGCATAGCGGTTAATTCTTCTTATAAATCAAAAAGTAGTACACCGCGTATAGAATCGCTGCCGCAACCGCAACCACCAATGTAATCGGCAAGGCTGCGCCGATCGCCTGCCATATTGTGCCAGACATTGGGGCCACCCAGAGGTAGATATAGGCGGTCACAGCCGCAAAAACAATCATCACGCTTGAAAAAAGCCAATACGTCACCAACCGAAGCTTCTTCTGCTTTTCCTCTACCATAACGCCTCCTTTGAGAATTGATGAAATTGAACGAATCTCCCAAATCAGTGAACGCTGCAAATCAGCCTGCAAAGCAACCTGCTCTACACACTGAATAAGCTTTAGCTAGAGGATTCCACTGCCAATCGCACAGCGGTTCGCTCCTTGCCTTCAATGAGAATTTCAGAAAATGAAGGGACGCAATAGATGTGAATATCATCTAATTCAAGATACCCGCGCGCGATCGCAATCGCTTTGACAGCCTGGTTAACAGCCCCGGCTCCAACCGCCTGTACATCTACCCGGCCCTTATCGCGGACAATGCCAGCAATCGCGCCTGCCACCGATGTAGAACGAGAGGTCGCGGCGACTTTGACGATATTCACAGTAACCTCCTGAGGGGTTAATGCAATGGCCAGTGCAACCTTCCCGATACGCTAACTTGGCCCATAAAACGACAACAATGGCTGGACATTGCCGTATAATATTCGTAATATACTTTATTATAGTTATTTTCTTTTGAAATAGCAAGCACCATAAGCTTCAAATTTCCCCGACACTTGCCCGCTCGCCCGGCACGACTATAAT
>JBJYXQ010000591.1:1463-2814 GCA_046260035.1 Anaerolineae bacterium | reverse complement strand
GAAAGCCTGGACGCGGAGCCCTTAACCTTCACCGATAAAAGCGCACAGATGATCGACGCCATCCAGCGCCAGAATTTCGACGGCATCGTCGCCAACCTGCACAACGATTTCGAGAGCGTGATCCTGAATGAATACCCCGACATCGGCGCAGCCAAACGTGACCTGGTGGACGCAGGTGCAAAGGCCGCACTGCTATCAGGATCGGGCGCGAGCGTTTTCGGCATCGCCAGGAGCGCGGCGCAGGCTCGCGCCATCGCCGAGGCGCTCAAACCGCGCTATCCCTTCGTTAGCGCCACGCATACGCGACCCTAATGTCAACGGATTCTTACCACGAATCTTCACGGATTTACACCAATTCTGATTCTCTTTCATGAAGATCCGGCGAATGTAGACATCCGTGTAACTTCAAGGCAATGACTATCGGACTAAAGACTATCCAACTTTTCGAGGAGACTACTATGCGAAGAATTTCCAAGCCTATCAGCATCGGTGGGGTCGTCGTGGGGGGAGGTGCGCCGGTGACGGTGCAATCGATGACGAACACCGACACGCGCGATGCGCCAGCCACCATCCGTCAGATCCACGCGCTGGAAGAGGCCGGCTGCGAGATCATCCGCGTGGCCGTGCCGGACCGCGCCGCCGCCGATGCGCTGCCCGCTATCAAACAGGGCATCCACATCCCCTTGATTGCCGACATCCACTTTGACTACCGGTTGGCGCTTGCAGCGCTGGACGCGGGCGTGGATGGGCTGCGTCTCAATCCCGGCAACATCGGTTCAGTTGAACGCGTGCAGCAGGTTGTCCGCAAGGCCAAGGAACGCCAGGTGCCCATTCGCATCGGCGTTAACGCCGGATCGCTGCCCAAAGATCTGGATAATGATTCCACCCTGCCCACCGTTGACAAGATGGTGACAGCGGCGATGCGCCACGTGAAGATCCTGGAAGACCTGGACTTCACCATGATCAAGCTCTCGCTCAAAGCCTTCGACGTGCCGACCACCGTCGAAGCGTACCGTCGTGTCGCCGAGATGACGCCATACCCGTTGCACCTCGGCATCACCGAAGCCGGCTTGCCCGACGTGGGCGCGATCCGCTCCGCCGTCGGCCTTGGCATATTGCTCTACGAGGGCCTGGGTGACACGCTGCGCGTCTCACTCACCGGCGATCCGCTGGACGAGGTGAAAGTGGGCTACGAAATTCTCAAATCGCTCAACATGCGCCAGCGCGGCCCGGTGATGATCTCCTGCCCTACGTGCGGACGCACAGAGATCGATCTGGTGTCGCTGGCACAGCAGGTGAGCGAACGGCTGAAGGCCATCGACGAGCCGATCAAAGTCGCGGTGATGGGCTG
>JBJYXQ010000591.1:0-1363 GCA_046260035.1 Anaerolineae bacterium | reverse complement strand
TCCTCCAGCTTTGCTTGCTCTTCGCGGGGGAGCTGCCCCGGTTCCGCCAGATACGCTTCGAACAACGCTGTCAGAATTCGCTCGGCCTTGATCTGCATGCGCATCACGCGGGGATGGCGGTAGAGATGTTCGTAGAGGAAATGCTTCAATTCGCGCGTCATAGCGCGCGTCTCCGGTGACGCTGACACGACGTTCTCCGCTAGACTGCGCACGTCGTCCGGCGAGGCCACACCTGTTTCTGCAATGCGTTGAGCGGTGGCCTCGATGGTGTCGGTGACCAACAACCCCACTAAACGGCGCACCATGCGATGTCGCCACAATCGATCAAAGCCACGTCCGTCCCACGCCAGATTTTCTTTGAGAAATACCCACCACGCCACGCTGTCTAATTCTTCAGGAGCCAACATGCCCGAACGCAAGCCGTCATCGAGATCGTGAGCGGTGTAGGCTAGCTCATCGGCGGGATTGGCTAGTTGCGCTTCTAACGCCCCCAGCTTGTCGGGATCGTAGCGTCTGGCGTCGGCGACGTCGTATTCTGTCTCGTGCTTGACGATGCCTTCGCGCACTTCCCAGGTGAGGTTCAACCCGGCGAACGTCGGGTAGCGACATTCCAACTTCTCCACAATGCGCAAGGATTGTTTGTTGTGGTCAAAACCGCCGTGATCAGCCATAAGCTGATTCAGGATGGTTTCTCCGGAATGGCCGAAAGGTGGATGGCCCAGGTCGTGCGCCAGGCAAACAGCCTCTACCAGGTCCTCGTTCGCGCCCAAAGCACGCGCCAGCGTCCGTCCAATCTGCGCGACTTCGAGCGTATGTGTCAATCGCGTGCGATAGTAATCGCCTTCATCGTTGACGAAAACCTGGGTCTTATATTCCAACCGGCGAAAGGGGGTCGCATGCAGGATACGATCGCGGTCGCGCTGGAAACTTGTGCGATATCCTGGTTCGTCCTGGGGGTAGACGCGCCCGCGCGAATCCCGGCTACGAAAGCCATACGGCGCAAGCGAACGATCTTCGAGATCCTCCAAAATGCTGCGCGTGTAGAGCATGGCGCTCCTTAAGAAATGAGTCAGGTAGTCGTTAGTCTGATAGTCGTCAGTCCAGCAAGTGGCTAATGCCCGCCGCAGGAGGCGCAGGAGCTACTGGTGCACGAGGCACAAGAGCTACTGCCACCCGCGCCCTTGAGCGCGCCATTGCTACCGGCGGCATAAAATAGAGACAGTCCTCGCTTGGCGTTCTCCGCGCCACAGGCGGGACAGGCAATCGGCGCATCGGCATCTTTCATCGCGCGACGCGCATCAAAATGTTCACCACATTCTGGACAACTGTATTCGTAAATCGGCATTCCTCACCTCGACTTAAA
>JBJYXQ010000590.1:0-2344 GCA_046260035.1 Anaerolineae bacterium | reverse complement strand
CCTGGAACAAAGCCACATTGGGCTTGTAGGCCGGCCAGTTCGGAAGTGTCGACCACAGGCCTTCATCGGTTGTCAACCAGACGACCAGATCCGCGGCCAACTGGGGGTTCTGGGTGTGGCGCGAAACGGTCCACGCCGCGCCACCCTGTGCCACGTTCACTGGTGCAGGCTCGTCCGCCCATTTGAGCGGAGCGGCAACGCCCAGCTGGCGCTCGGCGGTCTGGTAGTACGTGCCGTTAAAGACGCCCCACGCCCACGAGGCCATGGGGACCATCAGAACCTTGTTGTCATTCTGCTGCTGGACGAAGGTCGCGTCGAAGTAGTCGGTGTTCCACAGGGTCCCGTTCGCGATCATGTGGTCCACCATTTTCGCGGCGCGGGTGCAGTTCGGGTCGGCCATATCGATCTTGATCGTGTTGTCATCCTCCAACAGGTGGGACGGGCAGCTGCTGGCATCGAAGTAGGCGAGCCAGCTCCAGCCGTCGCCGAGTGTGCCCAGCAAATAGCCGGGATGATCCTTGGCCACCTGGTCGCTGAGGGCCTGGTATTCTTCCCACGTCGTGGGCACCTCGTAGCCGAACTCGTCCATGAGCGGCTTGTTGTAATACAACACGTACTGGGCCAGGTCGTTGCGCACACAGTAGACCTTATCACCGAAGGTGCAACTGCCCATGCCATCGTAATTGTTTAGGATATCCGCCGAGATCCATGGCTTGAGATCCAGCGGGAAATCGTGCGCCGCATCGGCCACACGGCCCACTAGCCGTGGCTCGGCAAAGACCACATCCGGCCAGCCCTGTTGGGTGTTGTTGAAGAGCAATACTTTAGCCGGGAATTGTTCCCGGTCGACGATTGTCTCCTGGATGAGATCGGCCTTATCAGGATTCGCCTCTTTGTAGGCGTCGATATACGGCTGGCGGTCCTGGTCAATCCAGACGGTGATGGGAGCATCTTTATTATAGGGGTTTGCGGTGGATTCGGGGGGGGCGGTTACCACAATCTGTTCTGTCACCGGGGTCCCGGCAACGATCTTGGTGATCTCAACCATTTGCGTCGGGGCAGGGCAACAGGCCGCCAGCAATATGGCAGGCAGAGCCAGCGTGACGATGAACAATTTTAGAGTTTTCATTTCTTTCTCCTTCATTCAAGATGGTGTTTGCTATTGCAAACTAAATTCGCAATCAAACGGAATGGGTAATCAGCCCTTTGGAGATTTTCCTAGCCTCCTTTCCTTCTAAACCTTCTCGGAAAGATAGCTGATATTACGACGAAAGGGGGCTGCATACTTCGCTGATTCAGCATGTTTGGTGTATAATAGGGTAGGTTAGCAGCGGATGAAGCACCCGTGCAAAATCAACGGGAATGCTGCGTACGCTGCGTTGCTCTGGGGAGATACCGCTCACTGCCAAGTTAGCCGGTATCTCCCTCGCTATTGCAGCCGCCGTACAGTCAGTATGTGCTAGAACGTCGCTCTGAAATCTTGCCCCCTGTGCATTCTTTTACTTCGTTGCCACTGGTGAACTTTCCGAGAGAAATCCATCATTGAGTCACGAGCTATCGTTGCTAGTTCTTGCATGACCGATTTCACTTGACGCGGATCTGCCAAGTTGACTTCAACTTGCATCGGAAGAGTTTTGAAGGCAATCTAGTGGTGCCGGCGCCGTACTTTGGCGAAGTTTCAACTTTGAAGGTACAAGAATCTGTTCGGGCTCTGAATTCGCACTTCTCAGCTGCTGGATCAGCATTTTGGCGGCTCGATGCCCGATCTCGTGAGCTGGCCACTCGATGCCCGTCAGTGGGGGAATGACCAATTCACTTTCATCGCCGATCGCGACGTCGAGGATGGAGCAATCATCAGGAACCTTGCGATTCATTTCCTGTAACGCTGTGATGGCGCCAACGGCCAGGGTGTTGTGCACGGTCACAAACGCCGTGATATGAGGGTTTTCCTCCAACAGACTCTTGACGGCCGAATGAGCCCTCTGGACGCACAGGTCGCTCTCGCGATACAGAGGCGTACAGTTGAACCTCGTGACCGCGCTCTTGAATCCTTGCAGGGTCCGCACAGCCGACCCGATTCCTTTGACACGCCACTCTTGGGGAAAGGTCAAAAGACCAATCTGTTGATGTCCCAGGTCGATCAAGTGGGCAAACGCCTCCACCACCGCGTTTTCGAAATCCAGGTCGATGAAGCTCAACCCATCATTGTTTTCGCAGCGGCCAATCATCACAAAGGGATGGTCATTCTCCCGAAGGAGTTCCACGCGCCAGTCTTGCATGGCAATTTGCATGATGATGAGACCATCGGCCTGGGCGCTGCGGCACAGCTTCTTCAAGCCGTCCG
>JBJYXQ010000589.1:0-3110 GCA_046260035.1 Anaerolineae bacterium | reverse complement strand
ACGCGAAAACTTACGCATCACGTGTCACATATTACGTTTCTGGTATGAAAAGGGAGAACAATGACATTACGGATTCTGATTGTAGACGATCACGAAGTCGTGCGGTTGGGCCTGCGTTCGCTGCTGAGCAACCAGGCCAATTTTGTGGTAATAGATGAAGCGGCCTCGGCCAAAGAGGCCGTGGAGAAAGCCGTGCAGCATCGTCCTGATGTGGTGGTGATGGACATTCGTATGCCCGGTGAGAACGGGATCGAGGCATGCCGCGAGATCAAGATGCATCTGCCGAAGACGGAGGTCTTGATGCTCACGTCCTATGCTGAGGACGAGATGCTTTTCGACGCCATCAGCGCGGGCGCGGCAGGCTACGTGCTCAAGCAAGGTGGCGGTGACGAGCTGATCCGCGCCATCCAGCGGGTGGGAGAGGGCGAGGCACTGCTTGATCCGGCGGTCACGCAGCGCGTGCTGGCACGCGTCCGCCAGGCCACCCGCCAGGAGCAGGCTGCGGCTTTCAACGATCTGACCGAGCAGGAACTACGCGTGCTCGGGCTGGTTTCCGAAGGACGCACGAACAAAGAGATCGCCAAAGCGCTCTTCCTGGGCGAAGGGACGGTGCGCAACTACGTGAGCAGTATCCTCTCCAAGCTGGGACTGACCAACCGTGCCGAAGCTGCCGCTTACGCCGTCCGCCACAACCTGCCCGAATTCCTGGAAGAGCTATCGTAAATGGCGTTAACCCGACCAATTACAAAAAAACAACTCGGACTTCTTCTCATTGTCGTTGGCCTGGGCGCAGATATAGCGCTGTTGGTCGTTGGACGTCTGGGCGCGGGTGCGTGGTCGGGTATCGGTCCATTCGAGGGCGCGCTGCTTGCTGGCGGCGTGGTGCTCGCGCTGTGCGGCATCCCCCTGCTGCGCCTGGGAGACACATCCGCTGCGGCTGAACGCGAACCACGCTATCAGGCTGTGGCGCGGTCGGAGACTGACCACAGCGTAACATTTTGGGTCGGACGAATACTGGCAGTCCTGGCGCTGTTGGCGTTTCTGGCCTACCTGGTCGTCTACGTCGCCTACGCCGGCAATCTCTTCCGCTGGCCCTACGACTACGACCAGGGCGAGAGCTTCGAACTCTACGACGCCGTCCTGCACAGCCGTGGCGAGTGGCCCTACCGCGACAGCAGCGTATACCCCTTCTACTCGTCGAATTATCCGCCGGTGTTCCATATCCTCAACATCGCATTCTTCCCCCTCTTCGGGCAGACCTTGCTTTCGGGACGCGTCCTCTCGTTCATCATCACGCTGCTGACGGCGTTTGCCATCGGGTGGACGGTGCGCCGTCGCACAGGCGGGGTTTTCATCCCCTTGATATCGGGGCTGGCGTACACGGCCTCGAACTTCGTCTACCACATCGGCCCGCTGTGCCGCCAACACCTGACGATGGTATTCTTCGAGACGCTCTGCGTCTTCTTCATCGCGGGCACTGAAGATCCGCGCCACGGCAAACGCAATCTGGTCTTAGGATTGGCTTGTTTGTTCCTGGCCGGTTATGCCAAGCAATTGGCGGTGTTTACCGCGGCGGCGGTGTTCGGCTATTTGTTGCTGCGCAATCCCAAACGTGCGCTCGTGAGTGTGGTCATATTTGGCGCGCTCTTTGGGCTGATTTTCCTGGCCATCAATTGGGCGACGGATGGACAATGGTGGCTCAACACGATTTCCGCCAACGTGAACGAGTATATGTTCCCGCAATTAATCGCGTTGACGCGTTCGTGGCTTAAGGTGCACACCGTGTTTATCGTCCTGGCAGTGGGGATGGTGATCTACGAAGCCTACTTCGGGTCGCTGTCGGTCTATGCGCTGTGGTTCATCTGCGCGTTGGGGACCGGTGTGATGTCCGGCAAATGGGGCGCAGGAGAGGCATACTGGGTCTCATCGGTGGCGGCGGCGATCATCTTGAGCGGATTCGCGTTGGGCAAGCTGCGAGACTACGTGGCACAGCACCGCCCACAATGGAATGGCTACCTGGCGATGTTAATCCCGCTGCTGTTCCTGGTGCAATCCACGCGGATGGTGCACCTGCCGACAGATGGCCCGTTCTGGGGACCGGTCGCGCAAGCCCTGGGTGTCGCCGGAAAATCGATGTACGCCGACTATCCATACTACGATTCGGTCGGTTATACGCAAGTCGGCCATTTCATGCTGCCGCGCGACTATGAAGGCGGCGCGCGCATCATGGCATACGTGCAGGGCACCGATTTACCGGTCTTCAGCGAGGAAGCAGCCTTCACGATGCTGGCGGGCAAGCCAGTCGTGACCAATCCCACGCAGTTGCTCAATTTGTACAACAACGGCTTACTTGATACGACTGAACTGGAAGCGACGATCCGTCGCGAGGCATTTGGTCTGGTGATCATGCGGGCACAGTTCTATCCACCGACGGTGCTGGCGGCCATCGGGCAGCATTATGGGCTGGTGGAGCACATTCCAATGAACGGTTTCAATTACATCATCATGCAGCCACTAGGTCAGCCGGAAATGCCGTAATACGGGTCAGACCTTACCGCAGCGTCGGCGTATATAACGCTGCTGTCCCCTTCAGTGAGAGGAATTGGACGATGAAACCCTTGCACATTATGAATCTCATCCTCTTGTGCGCCTTACTGATCGGCGGGCTGAGCGAACAGCTGGCGTCAACGCGAACCCAAAACGCCTACGATTGCTCCGCGGCGACCGGTCTCCCGCAAACCGAGTGCGAGGCCCTGGTCGCCCTCTATACGGCCACCGGCGGGGAAAACTGGTACACACAAACCAACTGGCTGACGACCACTACGCCCTGTACCTGGTATGGCGTCACCTGTGATACCGGGCATGTTACGCAGGTCTCCTTGCTCAGCAACAATCTCAACGGTGCTCTGCCGCCGGAAATCGGCGACCTCACCGCATTGACGCGGCTTTATCTATGGGACAACGCCGTGAGCGCACTCCCGCCGGAGATCGGCGACCTCAGCACATTGACCTGGCTTGACCTGGAGAGCAACGTCCTGTCCACCCTCCCACCGGAGATCGGAAACCTCACCGCGGTGGAGAATCTTTTCCTGGATTACAATGCTTTGACC
>JBJYXQ010000588.1:0-3065 GCA_046260035.1 Anaerolineae bacterium | reverse complement strand
CGGCCAGGGTATGCAGCAGCACTTCCACGCCAGCCTCTTTGAGCATCCGGTCGGCAACAATCTTGAATGCCTCGGCATCGAAGCGCACGCCCCACTCCTGGCAGGCTTCTGCCCACGTGAGTGCGCCATCCAGCGCGTGCATCCGCTCCGTCATCTCCCTCAACAAGCCTTCGACAATCGGCGTGTGGCTGTTCGATGCCGTGTGGCCCAGAATCGGCGCGACCAACCCGGCGGTCGCCAGCCCACCCATAAAGCCGTAGCGCTCGATCAACAGCGTTCGCGCCCCGTGACGCGCCGCCGCAATCGCTGCCGGGAGTCCACCCGGCCCACCCCCGACGACGACCACATCGACATCGGCAACAACCGAAATCTCATGTTGGGGTTCAACAATCGTCTTCATAAAATTCCTCCTACATTAGCTATCAGCCGTCAGCTATCAGTCTAGCCAATTATCCGGCTTCAGGCAACCAGCTTCGAGCATCAAGTATCCAGCTTCCAGTATCCAGCCTCACCCCTCACTCAAATCCACCAGCCCGTAGCGCAGGGCCAAAACGGCGGCCTGCGTGCGGTCGGTGACGTCGAGCTTGGCAAGGACAGCGCTGACGTAGTTCCGCACGGTGCCTTCGGAGAGAAAGAGGCGTTGGGCGATGTCGGCATTGCTCAGGCCACGCGCCAACAGACGTAACACATCCAGTTCGCGCTCGCTGAGCGACCTGACGATAGCGGTGTCCGGTGCAGCTGGGCTGGTCTGCGTGACGTGATCGAAAAGCTTGCCTGCCACCGCCGGATCGACGTGGGTGCCTCCGGCAAAAGTGCCCTTGATCGCGGCGACGAGATCCTGACGCGGCGTGTCCTTGAGCAGATAGCCGTCCGCACCACTGCGGATGGCGTCGAAGACCCACTCGTCGGCATCGTACGTGGTAAGAACGAGCACGCGCACGCCAGGATAGTGGTCCTTGATTTGCCGCGTGGCCTGGATGCCGTTGACGCCCGGCATCTTCAAATCCATCAACACCACATCAGGCCGTGCGGACGGTACCCGCTCCACGGCTTCCGCGCCATCGTGGGCGACCCCCACGACATCGATGTCGGGCGACGTGCCGAGGATCGCGCGTAGTCCTTCGGTGACCACGTCCTGGTCGTCGCAGATAAGAACACGGATCATGAAAACCTCCATTGAGCTGTCAGCAGTCAGCTTTCAGCTATCAGCTTGTCGCTTCTCTGGCTGAGGACTGACGGCTGATTGCTGAGAGCTACCGTCAAAACCACAGTCGTTCCCTGACCTACGGCGCTTTCGACGGTGAGCGTGCCGCCCACCATATCGGCGCGCTCCCGCATACCGCGCAGACCGAGGTGCTGTTCTGGCTCGGCGGCGTTGAGATCGAAGCCCTGCCCATCGTCGGAGACGGTCAATGTGAGGTGATCGTTCTCCTGTTCCAGGCGCAGCGTCGCGTGCCGGGCGGCGGCGTGACGGCTGACGTTCTCCAGCGCCTCCTGCGTTACCCGGTAAAGACACTGTTCTTGCGCTGGAGAAAGGGCGTCCAGGTGCTCCGCAATCTCAACTTCGACCGCAATGCCGTTGCGGGCCGCCGCCGATTCCGCCAACGCGCGCAACGCCAGAGCGATGCCCAAATCCTCCAACGGCGACGCCCGCAAATCCTGCAAAGCGCGCCGAGTCTCGGTGAGGCCGATGCGCGTCGCGGTAAGGGATTGGGTCAGCAAAGCCCGCGCTTCAGGCTCGGACTCGTCCCACAGCGCATCCACAGCGCCCAATTGGACCGCCAGCGCGCTCAGGGTGTGCGCCAGCGTGTCGTGCAGTTCGCGCGCCAGACGGTTGCGCTCGCGGCTGGTCGACAACTGTTCCAACGTCGTCGCGTAATGCGTGAGCTTGACGTTGGCCTGAAGCAGCGCCGTGCGCTGTTCGCGCTGTGTGCGCATCAACCGCGTCACCATGAAGCCCACGGCAATAAAGATCGCCATCCGGTTGATCAAAACGCCCATAATCCCCAAAAACATCAAGGCAATCGGGCTATCGGACGACGCCAGACTGCGGATGCTCTCGACGGGAATGAGCCAGCGGGTCAAGATGACATCCACCACCGTTGTCCCGACGCTGAACACTACGACTTTGGTGAAATTATACTGCCACGCGACGATGAAGAGTGGAATCAGCAGTGCGGGCAGCAGTTGCCAGGCATGCACAACGTTGCGCAAATCGAGGAGGTCGGCCTGCTGGCGTACCAGGTGCTGGACGAGGATCGGTCCCGCCGAAGCCAGGAAAACACCGACCGGCAGATAGGCCCGCCCCAACCACTTCTGCAACTTCGGCCAGGAGAGGTAGCCCAGGAGCACCACCACGTCAATCAGGTTGTAGATCGCCATGGAACGACCATACTGCAAGTCGGCGAAGGGACCGCCGCCAACCCCTTCCAGGCTTCCCAGCGCCGTCAAGGCCAGGCGGATAGCGGTGAGCAGCCGGAAAACCGGCAGCAGGCCATGTTCGATGCGTGTTTTGCGTTCCATAGACTCATCATAGCACAGATTGCGGCGCGCGACACTACGCCGGGATCACAAATGCGTATGACATCAATCATGATCGAACGTGAACGCCGTCATAGCCATTCGTCATCACGGACACTAGGACCGACTGGGCGCTTCGGATATAGTGAGAGCGTACAGGGCCGACCAGTTTGGGAAGATTTGTCAGGTCTTATCAAGTCTGTCACAAGGAGCGAATGAATGAAAAAGAAATGGTGGATGATCGTGGTGATTCTCGCGCTCGCGGGCGCGGGCTATGGCGGGTACGCCCTTTACGGGCGTTTTACGGCGCAGCAGAACGTCGCAGCAGCAGCCGAGGCGGAAACGGAAACCGTTATCGTGAAACGCGGCACGCTGCGGATGACGGTGGATGGCGGCGGTAGTCTCTCACCTGACCAGGAGGTCGCCGTCTCATTTGCCAACGGCGGCAATGTAGTCGAAATCCTGGTGGACATCGGCGACGAGGTCAAGGCGGGGGACGTGCTGGCCCGACTGGATGACACCGACGCCCGCCAAGCGATCGAGGA
>JBJYXQ010000587.1:15990-18557 GCA_046260035.1 Anaerolineae bacterium | reverse complement strand
AACGAGATTCCTCGACTCGCTTCGCTCGCTCGGAATGACACAACATAGCCTATTTTCAGAGGAGGCGCTTTATGCGACTTGGTGCACCTGTTTTTGTAGATGTGATGACGCCCGACAACTGGATCGCAGCGTTGAAACGCGAGCGCTACGGCGCGGCGTATTGCCCAATTTCGGCGGACGCGGATGCGGCAACGATCCACGCTTACGTCGAGGCCGCGGAGAAGGCGGACATCGTCATCGCCGAGGTCGGCGCGTGGAGCAATCCGCTGAGTGCGGATGAGGCCACGCGCACGGCAGCACTGGAGAAGTGCCAGACGCAGTTGGCGCTGGCCGACGAAATCGGCGCGCGCTGCTGTGTGAACATCGCTGGGACGCGCGGCGAACCATGGGATGGACCGGATCCTTCTAATCTCACCGACGAGACGTTCGACGTCATCGTGGAGACGGTGCGCCTGATCCTCGATGCGGTGAAACCACGCCGCACGTATTATGTGCTGGAGCCAATGCCGTGGATGTATCCCGATAGCGCTGACAGCTATTTGCGTCTGATCGCGGCGATTGATCGCCCGCACTTCGGTGTTCATATCGATATGGTCAATGTCATCAACAGTCCGCAGCGTTACTTCGACAACGCTGCCCTCATCCGCGAATGGTTTACCAAGCTTGGTCCGTACATCAAGAGCTGTCACGCGAAGGATACCCTGCTTGCCACGAAGCTGACGACGCACCTCGACGAGGTTCGTCCAGGTCTGGGCTATCTGGATTACGGGACCCTGCTGCGCGAATTGGACAAGCTCGACCCGGATACGCCGTTGATGATCGAGCATTTGCATGCCGAAGAGGACTATCGTTTGTCTGCCGAGTATATTCGCGGTGTGGCGGGCGAAGTCGGGTTGGCGTTCCGGTAGCCATTTTCTATCAGCAGATTTAGCAGATTATGTATTATAACCAGATGAAAATCTGCTTAATCCCCTAAATCTGCTGACGAGAGGAAAGCTGTGCCCTACCTATTTGCCACCGAACATCACAACGACACTGACTACGCAGCTGGACGGGTGTTCTACAGTCTGCCCGGTCATCCCGCGTTCCCGGTGCGCCTGGCCAGCGAGATCTTTCAGCGCTGCCTGGCCCTGCGCGAGGCGGATAGTTTGACTGCGCCTTGCGCGCTTTACGATCCATGTTGCGGAGGTGCGTATCATCTGGCGACGCTGGGCTATCTGCATGGAGAACATATTGCGTCTATTACCGCCTCGGATATCGACGTGGATGCGCTGGCGTTGGCGCAGCGCAACCTTGCGCTTTTGACACTTCCCGGCCTGGATCGGCGGATCGCAGAATTAGAGCTGTTGTGGGCAGATTATGGCAAAGCTTCGCACATGAAGGCACTGGAAAGCGCTGAGCGGCTGCGTGAGCGCTTGTGTGTGTTAGCTGAACGGTCGGCTATTCCAGTTTCCGTGTTTCAGGCTGATGCGACAGAGCCGGTGAGCCTTGTCGAGACGTTGGGCGTAGCTACGGTTGACGTCGTCCTTACGGATGTGCCGTACAATCGCCTCTCGGCGTGGCAAGGGGACGTCGCTGATCCGTTATGGCATATGCTGGAAGCATTGCGCCCAGTCTTAGCGCCGGGTGCGGTCGTCGCCATCGCTTCTGATAAGGGGCAGAAAGCGGCTCACGAAGCTTATCAGCGTGTGGATCGTTTCCAGATCGGCAAACGGCGTATTGTCCTGCTCCGCCCGTCAACGGATTCAACGGGCGTAATGGAGGGCCAATCTTGAGAATTGTACGTTTTCCGAAAAACCCAATCATCGTTCCTGAGATGGATGACCGGATGGGCAGCAATATCAATGGCCCATCGTTGATTCGCGTCCCGGCCTGGCTACCCAATCCCTTGGGAAAGTACTATCTTTACTTCGCGCATCATCAAGGCCAGTATATCCGCCTTGCCTATGCCGATCATCTGGAAGGGCCGTGGACAGTCTACGAACCGGGCACGCTGCACCTGGACGAGACACCGTTCCATGGCCACATTGCCTCCCCGGACATTCACATCGATGATGAGAAGCGCGAAATCCGTATGTATTTTCACGGTCCGGTGTTGCCAACGAAGCAGATGACGCGGGTCGCGCTTTCCACCGACGGCATACACTTCACGTGTTTGTCCGAATTGCTTGGCCCTTCCTATTTTCGTGTCTTCCGCTGGGGTGAGTATACTTATGCGTTGGCGATGCCGGGCATTTTCTGCCGTTCTCTGGATGGTTTGACCAACTTTGAGCAAGGCCCCACGTTGTTCACGCCGAATATGCGCCATACGGCGGTCAAGGTGGATGGCGATGTGCTTTCAGTTTTCTATTCCAATGCCTACGATTGCCCGGAGCATATTTTGCTGGCGACGATCCGGTTGATGCCTGACTGGATGACGTGGACGGCCTCGGCGCCGGTCAGTGTGCTGAAGCCGGAGATGGTGTACGAAGGCGTGGAGCGACCGCTCGAACCCTCAAAGCGTGGTTGGATTCCAGAGCGTGTTCGCCAACTGCGCGACCCGGCTATTTTCCGCGAGGATGGCCGCA
>JBJYXQ010000587.1:9515-15890 GCA_046260035.1 Anaerolineae bacterium | reverse complement strand
ATTTCTCATTACTAAAAGGAGCTTAAACGATGAAACTCGGTGTTTGTGCAGATCCCAACGTTGCGTCCGTACTGGCTGAGGCGGGCTTTGAATTTCTGGAACTCCATGTTCAGAATCACTTGAAGACCACCGTGCCGGACGAAGCGGCCTTCCCGCCGGAACTGGCGCGGATTCAGGCTTCGGTTGTGCCGTGCGTGGCGGCGAACTGTTTTGTTCCCGGCAATCTCAAGATCACCGGCCCCGATGTCAACCGGAACGAACTGGCGGCGTATGCTACCGTCGTCTTCGAGCGTGCAGAGCAGGCAGGCATCGATACGATTGTCTTCGGCTCTGGCGGCGCGCGCCGCATCCCCGATGACTTCGACCGCGAGATTGCCTGGCAGCAACTCGTCGAGTTCGGCAAGTTGATCGGCCCGCTCGCGCAGGAGCACAATGTGACGGTGGTCGTAGAGCCGTTGAACCAACGCGAGTGCAACGTCCTCACCGGTGTGGCCGAATCCGGGCGCTACGTGGAAGATGTGAATCATCTTAACGTGCGCCTGCTGGTCGATGCCTATCACTGGCTCAAGGACGACAACGACTACGACGCCATTGTGACCTACGGCCCGCTGCTGCGCCACGTTCACATCGCCACTGAGGCGAACCGCCGCGCCCCTGGTGTGGAAGAATGCGACTTCACGGATTTCTTCCGCGCGCTCAAAGAGGGCGGCTACGACGGGCGCATCTCCATCGAATCGGGCTGGACGGATATGGCGGCAGAAGCGCCGGTCGCCTTTGCGACCCTACAAAAGTTGGTGCACGAGGCCGGCTGGTAGATGGACGACGCTGTGCTCGATCTGTGCGGCTTGTGGCTGTTCCAGCCCGATCCAGCGGATGAAGGTGAGCGCCTGGGATATTTCCGCGCCGATTACAGCGCCCGCTTCTGGCGTGAGGTGCGCCTGCCTGCCGATTTCGAGACATGCCATCCGGCCCTGGATGCTTACGAGGGCACGGGCTGGTTCCGGCGCGTACTCACCATCCCGGAAACCTGGCGCGACAAGCGTGTGGCACTAAACTTCGAGGGTGTCAACTATCACGCGAAGGTCTGGGTGAACGATCACTGTGTCGGCGAACATCTCGATGGCTTTCTGCCCTTCGCTTTCGCGGTTCAGGAGCATCTCAATTTCGGTGCCGAGAACGTGATTGCAGTCCGTGTGGACAATATTCGCCGTCAAGGCGAAGTCCCCGGTTTGCAGCGCGGTTGGCGCACGTTCGGCGGCATCCTCCGCGAAGTTTCGTTGATGGCGACGAACAAGCTCACCATCGACCACGTCGCTGCCATCGCCGAGCCGCTGACCCGAGGTGGCGTGTTGAGCCTCGATGTGACGGTCAAAAATGACCACGTCGCCGAGGTTTTTGCACAGCTCGTTGCTGTGGTGCGCGATGCGGAGGGGCGAATGCTCGCGCAGTTGCCGGCGTTACCGATGACAGTTTCCGCCGGTGGGGAGACGGTTTTCTCGCTGGCGGGGAACATTCCCGGCGCGTTGCCCTGGTCGCCCTCAGCGCCGAACCTGTACACGGTGCAGGTGACGCTTGAAGCCGAGGGGCGCGCCGCCGATGTGCACACATTCCGCACCGGTTTCCGCAGAATCGAGGCGTACGACGGAAAGGTGTGGCTCAACGGGGAGCCGGTGTACCTCACCGGCTTCAATCGCCACGAGGATTCGCCGCGCTGCAACATGTGTCCCGACCTGGAAACGACGCGCCGCGACCTCGAAGCGATGAAGGAGGCCGGGGCCAACTTCGTCCGTTTGTGCCATTATCCGCATCATCCGGCGGAACTCGATCTGTGCGACGAACTGGGCCTGTTGGCGATGGGCGAAATCCCGCTCTACTGGTGGGATGGGTTGGCGGAAGGCGAAGCCGCCTGCGCCGCGAAACTTGATGCCGCCAAGCGCCAGGTGCAGGCGATGATCCGCCGCGATGCGAACCATCCGGCGCTCATCTTCTGGTCGGTGAGTAACGAAACGCACGATCAGCGTCCCGAAGTCGCCGCGGGCAACCGCGAGTTGGTGCGCCTGGCGAAGGAGCTGGATCCGACCCGCCTGGCGGTCCACGTGAGCGACCACTGGCAGAGCGCGCCTAACTTCGACGCGGATGACGTCATCTGCGTCAACGGCTATCCGAGTATCCACGGACGCTATGAGCAGGCCGACCCTGCCTATGATTTCGCGGAATCCACGGCGTTCTGGCGCGACGGTTTAGCAGCCTTGCATGCGCGTTATCCCGACAAGCCGATTCTGGTGACAGAGTTCGGCTACACCTCGTTCCAGCATGTGACCGACAATGCTTTTGGTGAGAATGTCCATGCCGATGCGATTGCCTACGAGTTCGCCGGGATGGACGCGCCCTACGTCTGCGGCGCGACGATTTGGTGCTGGGCCGATCATCCCTGGCCGCCCGCGACCTTTGCGTTCTGCCGTTACCTAGGCGTTAGCCCTTATGGTGTCCTTACCCGTGACCGTCGCCGTCGCAAGCCCTACTGGACCGCGCGCAAGCTCTTCCGCGAGAAGCAGGGGATGCCGGAGCCTCCGAAATCAACAGCCCCACATCTTGGTCCTGCCGGGTATGAAGTCTATATGATACGTCCGCACCTGCGCGATATCCCGCAGGTTCCGTTCCCTGAAGGTTTTGGCATCCGCGCGATGCGGATGGACGAGGGCGCGCTGTGGGTCGACATCGAACGCGACGCGGAACCGTACTTTCCGATTCACGCGGAAGCGTTCCACAACGAATTCGGCAATTATCTGCAAACGACGCAATGGCGCAGTTTCATCGTCACCAACGCGAAGGGCGCTGGCGTGGGCGTGGTGAGTGCGTGGTTTGCGCGCGACTTCAAGGGCGAGGATTACGGGATGGTTCACTGGATTGCTATCCGTCAGGCTTACCAGGGTTTGGGTCTTGGAAAGGCGGCGCTGTCTTTCGCGCTCAACCAGCTTTCGCAGTGGCACGAGTGCGCTCTCCTGGGGACACAGACCAAGCGAATTCCTGCGATCACGATGTATCTGAACTTTGGTTTTGTGCCCGACCTCGATCCGCCGGGCGCACTCGACGTGTGGCGTGAGTTCGCGACACAGGTGCAACATCCGGTGTTGGAGCAGGCGTTATCCAGTGTTGGATGAGAATCTTTCAACATGGATGAACAGGATATGCAGGATTTAAAAACATGTCTTGTGCAGCCTGTGTATTCATGTAATTTTTTGAAGGAGATGAACGTGATCCAGAAATATCTGGACGATCTTGAGGCGCGGATAGACGCTGATGTGGAAGAACGCTTGTACGCGGAGTGGAAGGCATTCGCGGATGGCGCCTTCGACGGTGCAATCTCCTCGCGCGCGATCTTCTCGCCGCGGCGCGTGCGGCGCAGCCCGCCCGGCATAGCGTGGCCTCACGTTTCTGTCAATGCTGCGTTAGATGATGATGATCTGATGGCACTGCAGCAGTTAGGGCCGTGCTCGGCGGCGCTTGCCGATGGGAGCGGCGCGCTGATGGCTGCCCGCTGTAACTATGGTACCGGCATCATGCCCACGTTGTTCGGCGCGGAGCTGTTCGTGATGGATGAAGCGATGGACACGTTACCGACATCGATTCCGCTGGGCGGTTTGGAAAATGCCACTGCAGATGGGGCAACACAACCGGTCAGTGCTATGCAGGCCGCCGATGCGGTCAAAGCACTGCTCGACCGGGGTGTCCCTGACCCGCACGCCGAGTTGGGTGGCAAAGTGCTGGCGATGGCGGAGCGCTATCGGGAGCTGCTGGAACCCTATCCCAAAATCCGGCGCTATGTCCACATCTACCATCCTGACATGCAAGGGCCGATGGATATCTGCGAACTGCTCTGGGGGAGCGGGCTCTTCGTCGCCCTGCTCGAAGCGCCGGATTTGGTCAAGGCGCTGCTGGAACTGGTGACCGAAACTTACATTCACTTCATGCGCGCGTGGACAGACCTCGTCCCGTTCGATGACGGGTACAACGTCCACTGGGCGATGCTGCACAAAGGCAACATCATGCTGCGTGATGATTCCGCGATGAATCTCTCGCCCCGCATGTTCGAGACGTTCATCCAGCCCTACGATGGGCGTCTGCTGCGTAAATTGGGCGGCGGCGCGTTGCACTTCTGCGGACGTGGCGATCACTATATCCAGAAAGCGGCTGAGATGGAGGGCCTGTACGCTATCAATCTGTCGCAGCCTGAGTATAACAAGATGGATGTGATTTTCGATCATACTGTGGATAGGGGCATCAACATCATTGGCCTGCCGCGCGCTGCTGCTGACGCGGCCTTGGCGCGTGGTCGTGACCTTCGCGGTCGCGTTCACTGTTGGTGAGATACTGACTTGAAGGTGAAAAACTGAAGCCATTTCGCCGCTTATATAGGCGTGGGAGGTTCGGCAGATTACGTTCGAGTCAGTCGTAGGAGAACTATGAATACTGTCGGATGGATTATCGGCGCTGTATTTGGCTCTCTACTTTTCGCTGGCGTGATTTGGCTGGTGATCCGCCATGCGAAAATCAGGATGCAGCGTCTGGCAGAGACTAATGCTAGAGTGCAGGAACGCGAGGAACAATTCCACACGTTGTTCACTTACGCTGCGGATGCAATCACGGTTTCCGATCTGGAAACCGGGCGATTTCTGGAGGTCAATGAGGAGGGCTTGCGACGTTGGGGATACAGTCTCGAGGAATTACGCGGTATGACTCCAGCAGATCTGGTCAGCCCTGAATATGTTGGTGAGGTTTCCGGGCGGATGCAAGAGCTTTCTGAGCAAGGACGCATCTTCTTCGAGACGGTTCATCGCTGCAAGGACGGGACGTTGATTGACACGGAGATCAGCGCACAGCTCATTCACCGCGCAGGTCGCGCAGTCGTACTAGCCATTAGCCGCGACATCACCGAACGTAAACGGGCCGAAGCGGCGGCACATGAGGTCGAGGAGCGCTTCCGCTTGGCTTTCCACACCAGCCCGGACGCTATTAAAATAAAACGGTTGGCGGATGGCTTGTACGTCGATATTAACCAGGGATTTACGTCATTGACCGGATACACTCGGGAGGATGTGATTGGTAAATATTCCCTGGATATCGAGATTTGGTGTGATCCCGCCGACCGGCAAAAGCTCGTTGAAGGTTTGCAGGACCAAGGGCATTACGAGAACTTGGAGGCTCGTTTCCGGCATAAGAACGGCGATATTGGCATCGGTTTGATGTCTGCCAAAGTCATTATGCTCCAGGGTGTGCCGCACATCTTATCTATCACTCGCGACATTACCGGACGTAAACGGGCTGAGGCGGCGGCACACGAGCTTGAGGAGCGCTTCCGCGTGGCTTTCCATACTAGTCCGGATGCCATCAACATTATCCGGCTGGAGGATGGCCTGTATGTGGATATCAACGAGGGATTTACGACTCTAACCGGATATACTCGCGAGGATGTGATTGGCAAGCACTCCTCCGATATTGAGGTTTGGTGCGATCCTGCTGACCGGCTAAAGTTGGTTGAAGGTTTGGCGGACAAAGGCTATTATGATAACCTGGAGGCTCGCTTCCGGAATAAAAACGGTGAGATCGGCATTTGTTTGATGTCTGCCAGAGTCATTGTGCTCCAGGGCGTCCCACATATTCTGTCTATCACTCGCGATATCACGGAGCGTAAACATGCGGAAGATGCGCTTCAGAAAAGCGAAGAACGCTTGCGACTGGCCCTCTCGGAAACGGAACACCTGCTGGCGCAGATCCAAGCTCAGGCACGCCAGGTGCAGCAGATCATCGACGCCGTGCCTGAAGGCGTGTTGCTGTTGAACGCGAGTGGGCAGATACTGCTGACCAACCCTGTGGCCGAGAACATCCTAAGTTCATTGGCCGTTGATTTGAATGAGCAACTTACACATTTGGGCAATCGTACCCTGGCCGAATTACTCACTTCTCCCCCCAAGGGATTGCGACATAAGGTGATGGTTGATGAGCGCCTCTTCGAGATCATCGCTCGGTCCATCGCCGATGGGCTTGAACCGGAGCATTGGGTCCTCGTCATCCACGATGCAACACAGGAGCGCTCTGTGCGCCAGCAACTCGAACGCCAGGAGCGGCTTGCAAGTGTGGGCCAATTGGCGGCCGGTATTGCCCATGACTTTAACAATATTCTCGCCAGCATTGTGCTCTATAGTCAGATGTCGCTGCGAGCGCCAGATTTGCCTCCCAAATTAAACGAGCGGTTGGCCGTCATCGTTGAGCAAGCGCGCCGGGCTGCTGATTTGGTCAACCAGATTCTTGACTTTGGACGCCGGGCGGTATTGGACCGGCAGCCAGTAGACTTAGCGGCTTTGCTTCAGGAACAAA
>JBJYXQ010000587.1:0-9415 GCA_046260035.1 Anaerolineae bacterium | reverse complement strand
GGGAAGGGCAGTGGCCTCGGATTAGCGCAGGTATATGGCATCGTTGTTTCGCACGATGGTTGGATCGATGTCAAGTCGCAGGTCGGTGTAGGGACGACGTTCTCGATCTATCTGCCTGCACTTGGTGTGCCTGAGGTTGCTGCATCACCATCTCTACCTGAAGCGTTGCCTATGGGGCACGGTGAGACAATTCTGGTGGTGGAGGACAACCCGATCACCCGTGTGGCCATCGTCTCTGCTTTGGAGATGCTACAGTATCACGCTTTGGAAGCCGCAAATGGGAAGGACGCACTGGAGATTTTTGCGCAGCATAGCACGGAAATTGCATTGGTTTTGAGCGATTTGGTGATGCCGGAGATGGGAGGCAAGGCTTTGGCTGCCGCCTTGCAGGAGCGTGCCCCGCACATGCATATGGTGGTGATGAGTGGCCATCCGTTGGGGATGGAGATGGACGGCCTGCGCGATTCGGGTGTCGTTGCCTGTGTGCAGAAGCCACCCGGTCTGCAAGAATTGGCTGAAGCTCTGGCGGAGGCGCTTCCTGGAGATGCGGAACCATAGTTTCTATTGCCTGCCATCGTTTGTAATTCGTAATCGGCAAGGAGTCCCAATGTGGGATTCTATACCAGCGAGGATGCAAATGTAGCGCGGGCGTCTCGCCCGCGTGTAGTACGTTCAAAGTTTGACATTTGTGCTGCTTATGGTATGATCTCCCACGCAAACGGGGCGTGGCCCAGCTTGGCTAGGGCGCTACAATGGGGTTGTAGAGGCCGACGGTTCAAATCCGTCCGCCCCGACTGAGAATATAGAAATGACCGGCTCGTCAATCGAGCCGGTCATTTTTTTGCTGGTTTTGGACTGGTGCTTATTGAGTTCCCCGCAAAGCCCCGCATAACCGTAGAAACGCAGAAAATCCGCCGCGAAACTTTGACGCCTAACGTTCCTTGGTATATACTCATGGCATAAAATGAGCACCTGGCTCTCCGAACCGTGAAGATTAGTGTGGGGTTGCATATTTCTGAGGTTGGAGCAATGAGTGGATTACGCGCAGGTATCGGACGGCATCTCGCATGCAAAATTGCGGGTCTGGCGCTGAGTGTGAGCTTGGCGCTGATCAGTGTGCTGACGGTTCATGCGCAGCAAGGCCCTGATATCAAATTTGATTTCCTCTCGATGGAAGATGGGCTTTCCACGGCTCTCGTGACGAGCATCGTGCAGGATCAGCAAGGATTTATGTGGTTCGGCACGCAAGACGGATTGGATAAATACGATGGCTACGACTTTACGGTGTATAAATACAACCCCGATGATCCCCACAGCTTGAGTAACAATTTCATCCAGGCGCTCTACGTCGATCGGTCAGGCATACTCTGGATCGGTACGTGGGGTGGTCTAAATCGTTACGACGCGACGTCGGAGCGCTTCAGTGCCTATCGCCACGATCCTGCCGATGCCACCAGTTTGGCGGATGACAAGGTGCAGGTTATCCTCGAAGACACCTCCGGTGTGCTTTGGGTAGGAACGGAGAATGGCGGTCTCAATCGTCTCGACCGGGAGACGGGACACTTTACGCGCTACGTGAATGATCCGGACGACCCCAACAGTTTGAGCTATAACTATGTCAGAGCGATTTATGAAGATCGCTCAGGGATCCTATGGATAGGGACATATGGCGGCGGATTGGAGAAATTCAACCGTGAAACAGGCCGTTTTGTGCATTACCGCTACGCTCAAAACGATCCGCACAGCCTGAGCGACAATACCGTGACGGCCATTTATGAGGACACAACCGGTGCATTTTGGGTCGGTACGAAAGATGGCGGTCTCAATCAGATGGATCGTGAAACGGGACGTTTTACTCGTTATCGTCATGACCTCAACGATCCTTATAGTCTGAGCCATAATCACGTCAGTGTGGTGCTTGAGGATCAACAGGGTGTGTTGTGGATTGTCACGTATGGCGGTGGACTCAACCAACTCGATCGTGACAGCACGGCGGCCCAGGGAAAAGCCCAATTCGTTCATTATCGGCACGTTACCAATATGCCTCATGCGTTGAGCAACGATATGATCTGGTCGGCGTATGAAAATCAGTCCGGTATACTCTGGTTTGGCGCCGGCGACGGGTTGAATGTCTATGACCGTGCAAAGCACAAGTTTGCCCATTACCGGCATAATCCTGCTGATCCTTCAAGCCTGAGTAGCAACCTTGTGTGGTCCATCATCGAGGACCCCGCTGGGACGATATGGCTTGGCGCCCTCGGCGGCCTCAACCGTTTCGATCGCGAGACAGGTCGATTCACGCATTACCAACACGATCCAACGGATCCATCGAGTTTAAGCGAGGACACCGTTAGGATTGTGTATATGGATCAGGCCGGAATGCTCTGGGTAGGCACGGAAAACAGCGGTTTGGATCGTTTCGACCCGGCTACTGAGAAATTTACTCACTATCCCGCCGACCCTGACGATCCATACAGTCTGGCGCACAACAGCGTCTGGGCGATTTACGAGGATCATCTGGGCGAATTGTGGGTTGGGACGTTTGGCGGCGGGCTTCATCACTTTGACCGCAACAACGAGCGTTTTATTCGTTACCGGAACGATCCCCAAGACCCTGCCAGCCTGGCCGATAACAATGTGACGGTCATCTACGAGGATGCTGCTGGTGTGTTATGGGTGGGTGTGACCAGCGGACTTGAGGCTTTTGACCGTGAGACGCAGCAATTCCGCCATTATCGCTCCGATCCCGATGATCTGACTAGTTTGAGCAACCCCACCGTCGCGTCGATTTATGAAGATAGCGCCGGAACGTTGTGGGTGGGGACATTGGGCGGATTGAACAAGCTGGATCGCGCTACAGGCACATTCACCCAATACCGCGAGAAAGATGGTCTGCGCAATGCCGCCGTAATGGGCATTCTGGAGGACGACATCCCTGTCGCGCAAGGGGGGCCGAATCTCTGGGTGAGCACGTTGGGTGGATTGTACAAATTCAATTTACAGACCACGACGTTCACGGAATACGATGAGGGCGACGGATTGCAGAATGAACAATTCAGCATTTCCTCATTTGCCAAAAGCTGGGATGGCGCGATGTTCTTTGGCGGTAAGGGCGGTTTCAATGTGTTCTATCCTGAGCAGATCACGCTGAACCCGTATGTTCCGCCGGTTGTCCTGACAGACTTTCAATTGTTTAACAAACCCGTCGCTGTTGGACCGGAATCGCTGCTGCCACAGGCCATTTCTTTGCTCGATCTGTTGCACCTCTCATACAAAGACTCCGTTTTTTCCTTTGAGTTTGCCGCGCTGAGTTACTCCACGCCGGAACGAAATCAGTATGCCTACATGCTCGAAGGTTTTGACGAGGATTGGAATTATACGACCGCCAAGCGGCGCTTCGCCACGTACACCAACCTTGACGGCGGAACGTACACGTTTCGCGTCAAGGCTTCCAATAGCGATGGCGTTTGGAATGAGGAAGGTGCAGCGCTCAAGATCATCATTACACCGCCATTCTGGAAGACGTGGTGGTTCCAGGCTGTGGTTGGGCTGTTGATCGCCACGGTGGCAATCGGCGGTTTTCGTGTGCGCGTACGTGAGCTGGAACGCCAGCGACAGCGTCTTGAGACCCAGGTCGCAGAAAGAACCCAAGAATTGCAGCAGGCCAAAGAGCAGGCGGATGAAGCACGAAGTGCGGCTGAAGTTGCCAACCAGGCCAAGAGCGAGTTCCTTTCCAACATGAGCCACGAACTGCGCACACCCCTCAACGGCATTCTGGGCTACGTCCAGATATTCCGCCGTGAGCGCAATCTCAGCACGCGGCAGTTGGACGGCCTTAACGTCATCCAACAGAGCGGCGAACACTTGCTGACGTTAATTACCGATATCCTCGATCTGGCGAAAATCGAGGCCGGGAAAATGGAGTTGTATCCTAGCGATTTTCACTTCCCCAGTTTCCTGGAGGGGATCGCTGGGATCATCGCCGCGCGCGCCGAGCAGAAGGACCTTCTCTTCGACTACACGCCACAAGGCGATTTACCCATTGGCGTGTGCGCCGACGAGACGCGCTTGCGCCAGGTGTTGCTCAATCTTCTCGGGAACGCTGTCAAATTCACTGAGGCGGGCCGGATTGTGTTCCGCGTGCGGGAACTGCGTCCGCCGCCTGCTCCCGGACAGGCGCGTATGCGCTTCGAGGTCGTCGATACCGGTGCTGGGATGACGCCCGACCAACTTGCCCGGTTGTTCCAGCCGTTCGAGCAGGTTGGAGCGGAGGCGCAGCGTGCGGAGGGAACGGGCCTGGGATTGGTGATCAGTCGTCAGCTCGTACGCGCGATGGGCGGCGAGTTACACGTCGAGAGCGAGCCCGGACATGGCAGTACCTTCTGGTTCGAGGTGGATCTGCCAGTCGTAGCCATCGCTGCCAGTACGCCGACCGCGCCGTCTGCCGCTATTACCGGCTATACGACGTCTGGCAAGCATCCACTCAAGGTGCTGGTGGCTGATGACAAGGCCTACAACCGACTGGTTCTTGTGGATTTGCTCGAACCACTCGGCTTTGAAGTTATAGAAGCTGCGGATGGACAACAGGCCGTTGAGCGGGCACAGGCCACACAGTCCGATCTGATTATCATGGATCTGGTGATGCCGGTGATGACCGGTGTCGAAGCGATGCAGGTCATTCGCCGTATCCCGGCCCTGCACAACACGGTGATCTTCGCTACCTCTGCCAGTGTCTTTGAGAAGGATCGTCAGTCCAGTGCGGTTGCTGGATGTGATGCTTTTCTTCCTAAGCCGATTCACGTGCCACAACTTTTCGATTTGATCGCCGAGCATTGTCAAGTGACTTGGATTTATGAAACACCAACACCGCTTGGCGTTAGCGTACCAGATTTTGCTTCGGAAGCCGTTGTTATGCCGCCAGAGACGGTGTTGGTCGAGTTGCGTGCGTTGCTCCAACGCGGCAACCTGTACGCTATCCGTCAGCGAGCGGTTGCTATCGGTCAGGAAGATGCGCGCTATCTGCCTTTTGCAGTGCAACTGGAACAACTTGCCAGAGATTTTGAAGAAGATAAAATCCGTATACTCTTGGTCCAATCTCCAGGGGGTAATCTATGAGTAATCCTCAAGGCCGAAATTCTGCATCCCATGCCCCGCCACATACCGTGCTCATCATCGATGACAACGCCAATAACCTGTCGACATTGAGCGATTACTTGTTGGAGTACAATTTTGAGGTTTTGATTGCGCGTAATGGTGAACAAGGCATTGCGCGCGCGCAACTTGTGCATCCAGACTTAATTTTGCTGGATATTGTGATGCCAGGGATCAACGGTTTTGAAACGTGTCGTCGTCTCAAGGCTGACCCCGATACGCAGGTTATCCCAATCATCTTCCTGACCGCGCTGAGCGACACGGAGCACAAAGTCAAGGGATTTCAATTGGGGGCCGTGGATTACATCACCAAGCCGCTGCAAAGGGAAGAAGTGCTGGCGCGCGTGCTGACGCATCTGCGACTGCATGAACTAACCAACCGTTTGGAGCAAACTGTGCAGGCGCGTACCGTCGAGTTGCGGGAAATTAACCGGCAATTGCAGGAGCAAATCGCCGAGCGCGAACGCGTTGAAGCTGCCCTGCGCGATAGTGAAGCGAAGTATCGTCAATTGGTGGAACATGCGAACGATGGCATCGTCATTATGCAGCAAGACCTTATCAAGTATAGCAATCGCTACATGCTCGAGCTTACCGGTTATACGCTCGAGGAGGTGCAAGGTCGGCCTTTTAGCGATTTTATTGCTCCAAGCGAACTCGCGAACTTGATTGACTATTATGAACGTTACTTGGCTGGTGAGGCTATCCCTCCAATCTACGAATCTGTCTTGTGCTGTCGAGATGGACGCCCCATCGAGGTCGAACTGAACGTTAACGTGACAACCTACGAGGGCGGCCCGGCCGAGCAGGTGACCATTCGCGATATCACCGCGCGTAAACGGGCTGAGGCCGAGCGCGAACGCTTGTTGGCGCAAATCCAGCAGCAGGATCGGCTCGCTGCCGTTGGCCAACTGGCTGCGGGAATTGTCCACGATTTCAACAACATTATGGCCACGATTACGCTCTACGCGCAAGTGGCAGCACGCGCCCCAGAAACCACCGATCGTATCCGCGAGCGGATGTTGATTATCAACCAGCAGGCGCAACATGCGACCAACCTGATCCGCCAAATTCTCGATTTTAGCCGCAAGGCCGAGATCGAACCCAGTCCATTGGATTTGCTGTCCTTTTTGGAAAGGCAGGTCCAGTTATTCGAGCGCACCTTGCCGGAGAATATCGCTATCACGCTCAGCAGTGAACCGGGCACGTATCAGGTTAGTGCCGATCCTACGAGCATGCAGCAGATGCTCATGAATCTGGTTGTCAATGCGCGCGATGCGATGCCCGAAGGCGGCGAATTGCAGTTGCGGTTGGCCCATTGTCGCATCGCCGACGGTGATACGCCGCCCATACCGCAATTGGGCATGGGTGATTGGATACAGATGGATGTCGCTGACTCTGGTATGGGAATGCCTGAGTCGGTGCGTGCGCATCTGTTTGAGCCATTCTTCACCACCAAGCCACTTGGCAAGGGGACCGGTTTAGGCCTGGCGCAAGTACACAGTATTGTCACGGCCCATCATGGCGAAATCACTGCCACTTCGGAATTGGGGCACGGCACGACGTTTACGTTCTATCTACCTGCACTCGCGCCGTCGACGGCGGAATCCTCGCTAGCGACTGAATCAGCATTGATGCGGGGAAACGGTGCGCTGATCCTGGTCGTGGAAGATGATGCTTCCGCGCGTGGCGCTTTGGTCGAGAGCCTTAAATTCCTGGGTTACTGCACGCTTGAGGCAAAAAATGGCGAGCAAGCCCTGAGGGTTTTGGCGCAGCGTGGTGCCGAAGTCGCTTTGATCCTGAGTGATATTGTGATGCCCTCAATGGGCGGTATGGCCCTGGTTCAGGCCCTTCGAGAGCGTCAGTGGAAAAAGCCCGTGCTGTTGGTAACCGGGCATCCGCTGCGAGAAGAGCTAAGAACCTTACAGCCTATTTTCCCGGTGGACTGGATTTCTAAGCCCCCAACGGTGGATATGTTAGCTGCCAAAGTTGCCCGGTTGCTGGGTGACTAGAAGTCATCTCAGAAATAATACCGGAGTAGAATGATGATACATCCCAGTTGGGCGAAAGCCAGGAAGTTCTCAGCATGACGCTCATAGCGTACCACTGTAGCCCATTGTTCATCCGTAAGTTCCAGCACTCAGCCCCCTTATGCTAGTCTGCGCGTATTGGACCATTTTTGAGATAGCTTCTGGTCTATGTATACTCAGACCACACAAGGGACCTAGACACACCAGGGGGATCATATGCTCAAAGTTGTCCTCGACTATGACGGCACTCTGACCGCAGAGGAACGGCAGGTACCCGAGGTGACTCGCCGCTCGCTGCTGGAGCTTGCAGACCAGATTCTGGGCGTGCCACTGAAGGAAATGGAAGCCGCGTACGCCGATACGGTCGCTCGTCTGCTGGCCGCGCCGCATAACTATCATTGGCAAGTGAACGGCATGCGCGTGTCCTACTGCGACGAGGGGGCTTTTATACTCAATACTGTGGCGCTGCAGACCCTGCTCTCTGATCACTCAAGCTATGCGGAAAAAGTGGCGAATTACTTCGCGAATACCGAATACGATCCTGTCGCCGTGTGCACCAACCATTTGTTTCACACGCACACCGCTTCGCTGCACGTTTCATTTCGTCAAGCGACGCTTGAGACGTTGCGTTGGTTAATTGCGCATCCGCAAGTCGAACCGTTGGTGCTGACCAACTCGCTAGGTGCAAAAGTGAAGCGCAACCTCGGACGGTTGGATCTGCCGCCGGTCCGCATTCTTGGCGACACCCGTCAATACGACCTAGATGCTAGCTGGATACCGCCCTTTGGAGGCGGGGAGCCGTTTTTGACGGTGGATGATCTGCACACGGTAGATCTGCGGCGGCGCATCTACTACGATGCACTGACCCACGAGTTGGGTGATGGCAGTCGCCTCGTTGTGATCGCCGATACCCTCTCACTACCAGGCGCACTTCCATTGGCGATGGGCATTCCCTTTGGGCTGCTGCGCACGAATTATACGCCGAGTTGGTGCGTTGATTTCGTCGAATGTCATCCGATGGGGATGGTGCTGGATGACTTAGCGGCGCTTCCTGCCTGGGTAGAGCGTCTGCTGTCGCAATTTTAAAGCACTATTATGAACGCATCCATTTGCAAGCTATTTTTGAGATAGCTTCTAAATAAACGGAGGTTACACGATGACTGAAAACAACCCTATCGATATCAAGATTGCTTACATTGGCGGAGGGAGCCGCTATTGGGCTAGAATGGTAATGACCGATCTGGCGCTATGCCCGCATCTCACGGGCGAGATTGCGCTCTACGACATCGACCACGAGGCCGCGCTGCGGAATGTGGAACGCGCCAAGGAAATCTACGGTCACCCGGACGCGCGCACGACGTTCGACGTCAACGCGTACGAGACTTCCGAAGAGGCGTTGGCTGATGCGGATTTCGTCTTCCTCTCGATCCTGCCGGGGCCGATGTGGATGTTCGCC
Source organism: Anaerolineae bacterium (assembly GCA_046260035.1). Classification (GTDB taxonomy): domain Bacteria; phylum Chloroflexota; class Anaerolineae; order B4-G1; family SLSP01; genus DSWT01. The sequence goes on along the minus strand of JBJYXQ010000587.1, from coordinate 781 downwards.
AACGACATCGACATTCCGGCGAAGTACGGCGTCCTCCAAACCGTGGGCGACACCACCGGGCCGGGTGGCATCAGTCGCGCGCTGCGCACCGTCCCCATCTACGTCGATTACGCGCACCAGATTATAGAGCAGTGTCCTGAGGCCTGGGTCATCAATTATACCAATCCAATGACGTTGTGCACCGCTGCGCTTTACGCCGCTGAGCCGGACATCAAGGCGTTCGGCTGCTGCCACGAAGTCTTTGGGACACAGGAGATGCTCGCTGGTTTGGTCAACGCGCATCTGGATGTGCCGCGTCCCAAACGCCACGACATCAAGACCGATATTGCCGGTGTCAACCACTTCACCTTTGCGACGCGCGCGACGTGGAATGGCCTGGATCTCTTTCCCATTCTGGAAGAGTACATAGAACAGGATGGCTTCTGGACGGATCGCACCTCCTGGTCGCTTATGGCGAAGGAACGTGGCTTGTGGTTCTCGTCGCAGAAGCTCGTGGCGTTCGACTTCTTGCGGCGCTTCGGCGCGCTCGGTGCTGCCGGTGACCGTCACCTGGCGGAATTTGTACCGTGGTATCTGGTCTCGGAAGAAAACCTGCACCGCTATGGCGTGATTCTTACGCCATCGAGCTATCGCCTGGGAACGTGGCAGCCGCCACAGAACGCGCCCGCCGTCGCTTCACGGTCCGGGCGAGAGGAGGGCGGCTTGCGCCATTCCGGCGAGGAGGGCGTTGCGCAGATACTCGCATTGCTCGGTGTGGAGCCGCTGGATACGAACGTCAATC
>JBJYXQ010000586.1:0-9490 GCA_046260035.1 Anaerolineae bacterium | reverse complement strand
ATTGTGGATCAAGAGCGGATGAAACGGGCGCTCATCCTCAACGCGATCAACTTCCGCATCGGTGGTGTGTTGATCCGGGGTGAACGCGGCACGGCAAAATCGACCGCGGCCCGCGCGCTGGCAGCGCTGCTGCCAGACATCGAGGTGGTCGCTGATGGTGCGTTCGGCTGCGATCCTGACCAGCCCGCGACCTGGTGTACGAATTGTCGTGAACGCACAGCGCAAGGTGAGACGCTCCCGCACTACACGAAGAAAGTGCCGTTCGTCGAGTTACCCATTGGGGCGACGGAAGATCGCGTCGTCGGGACCCTCGACATCGAGCGCGCCATCCAGAAGGGGGAGCGCCACTTCGAGCCGGGCGTGCTCGCTGCTGCGAACCGGGGTATCCTCTATGTGGATGAGGTTAACCTGCTCGACGATCATATCGTGGATGTGTTGTTGGATGCCGCCGCGATGGGTGTGAACACCGTGGAGCGTGAGGGCATTTCCTTTCAGCATCCGGCACGTTTTATCCTGGTGGGGACGATGAACCCCGAGGAAGGCGACCTGCGACCGCAGTTGTTGGACCGTTTTGCGCTGTGTGTCGATGTACAGGGGGTGCGGGACGCGCGAGCGCGGATGGCGATCATGGAGCGTAACCTGGCCTTCGAGCAGGATCCGGCGGGTTTCTACGAGGAGTGGCAGCCGCAGGAGATGATGCTGGCGCAGCGTATCGAGGACGCCCGTTGTTTGCTGCCGGAAGTGCGTTACACGCGCAACGATATGTCGACCATCGCCGAGATGATGGCCGGCCTCGGTGTGGATGGTCATCGTGGGGATCTTGTGATCCTCAAGACCGCCGTCGCACACGCAGCCTGGGAGGCGCGCACGCGTCTCACCGATCGTGACATTATGTTAGCCGCCGAACTGACGCTGCCGCATCGTCTCAAACGTAAGCCCTTTGACGAGGTGCAGACCTCCATCGCCGAATTGGACAAAATGGTGGCAGCGGCGCGCGACAAGGCCAACGATGTAGAGATGGAAGAAAAAGAACTCTCTATGGACGGCGATGTCGCCGGGGAGGATCGTCAAAAAAAAGCGTAGAGGTTGAGGCGCGCGAGGGAGAGTCCCAGGAAGCCTCCGAACCTCAACTGCAAGCCTACGCTCAAGATGTTCCCCAATGGCCCACCGATGGGACGTGGTGGGATGGCGGCAAGTTCATCCAACCGGGTGAAGTTTTCCAGACTCGCCGGCTGGAAACGCCAGCGGATCGCCGGGTGCGTTCGACCGGCGGAAAGCGCAGCCGCAGCCGCACAGACCGCAAGCGCGGGCGCTACGTAAGCGCGCGGCCCTCACCGCGCGATGCCTCCGATCTGGCGTTCGACGCAACGCTGCGCGCGGCCGCGCCTTTCCAGCGAAGTCGCTCAGAAGCGTCAGCGGCTGAGTCATCGGCTACGACTGAGAGTGATGACGAGTCACCAGCATTGCGCCTGCGTCCGGAGGATTACCAGCGGAAGGTGCGCGTGCGCCGGGCCGCCAACCTCATTATCTTCGTTGTGGATGCTTCGTGGTCGATGGCGGTTTCTGAACGGATGGAGGCCACGAAGGGTGCGATCCTCTCGTTGCTCACCGATGCCTACCAGCGGCGCGATCGCGTGGGAATGATCGTCTTTCAGAAAGATCGTGCCACGCTGGTGCTGCCGCCGACCAACAGCGTCGATCTGGCGAAACAGATGTTGGTGAATATGCCCGTCGGCGGCAAGACGCCACTCGCAGCGGGCCTGTGGCTCGCACAGCGTACGGTGGAGCAGGAGTTACGCCGTTACGCCGAATTGCTCCCCCTTCTTGTGATCCTCACCGATGGCGCGGGCAACGTCTCGATGGGCGATATGCCCCCGCAACTTGAGGCTTACCACATCGCCGAACAAATCGCCGAAAGCGATGTCAAGTCCATCGTGGTCAATATGGAAAGTCCCGACTACGACAAAGGGCTGGCACAGGCTTTGGCCGATCATCTGGGCGGCGTCTGCTACAATTTGGCGGCGCTGCATGCTGAATCGCTGCTCGCGATGGTGCGCAATGAGTTGGTCGTGTGATTTCAAAACTTGTGCTCGTTTTATTGCTTTTCTGTCATCGTTCTATCACATAAACGCAATATAAATAGTAGAGGGGAGTTTTCGCGTTGGCGAAGCCGAAGCAAAAACTCCTAAAAAAATGCTCTTTTTGTCGTGTGTGAAATGAGGTCAGAGCAGGGCCTATGCCGTCCAATAAAATACTCATCGTAGACGATGAAGCACCGATCATCGACGTGCTCTCGTACAACCTGAAGCAAGTGCATTACGAGGTAGTGGTGGCTTGGGACGGCGAGCAGGCGTTGGCACTGGCCCGGCGCGAGCAGCCGGATTTGATCATCCTCGATCTGATGCTGCCGAAGCTTGACGGGATCGAAGTGTGCCGCACGCTGCGGAGCGAGTGCGATGTCCCCATCATTATGCTCACCGCGCGCGATGAGGAAATCGATCGTGTGCTGGGCCTGGAAATGGGCGCCGATGACTACGTTGTTAAACCTTTTAGCGTGCGGGAGCTACTGGCACGGGTGAAGAACGTCCTCCGTCGAACTGTGCAGCAAACGCCCACCGGTTCGGAGGATTTGGTGCGCACTGGCACGTTGTCGGTGGATGTGGCGCGTCACGAGGCACGCCTGGGATCGACTCTACTCGATCTGACGGCGTTGGAATTCGAGTTGCTATATGTCCTGGCGCGCCACGCTGGACTGGTGTTAAGCCGCGAGCAACTGCTTAATCTGGTCTGGGGCTACGACTATCACGACGACCTGCGTGTGGTCGATGCCGTCGTCAAGCGTCTGCGCGCCAAACTGCGTGAAGCGGCCTCCGCCGAGGACCTCATCGTCACCGTGCGCGGGGTGGGGTACAAGCTCGAAGCTTGATGCTGGATGCTGGAAACTGAATGGTGGTTCGCAATTCGTAATTCGTTGATTCGCTCATTCGAAAATCAAAAATCCAAAATCTAAAATCGACATGTTCTCAAGTCTACGCATCAAATTGCTCTTTTCCCATCTCGCCGTGATTATCCTGGCGATGGGGCTTTCCGGGGTGCTGCTGCTCTCGTTCCTCGAACGCTACTTCCTGGAGGCCATCGAGGATAGCCTCGTCGCACAGGCGCAGATCACGGCGCAAACGCTGATCCCTGGCGCGATGGTGGCTGGATCGGAAGAAGAAGCGCAGACTACAGAAGACGTCGCTACGGTCAATGTGTTACAGCAGCGGCGGGTAAGCAACATCTCCGTGCAGACGCAAAATCTCGCTGTGCCGGAACCCGGTGTGATGGTTGGTGACGTAGACTTGTCCTATCTGGCGGACACCTCGTTGGAACTTGGCACGCAATTGGAAACGCGCATCCGCGTGGTGGATGTCGACGGTGTGGTGGTGCTTGACTCCTGGAACGATGACCTCGGCGCGAACCTGCGTGACGATGCGCTCGTAGCCCAGGCGCTGACCGGCCAATACGCCAGCCGCGTGGAGCGCGGTGACGCGAACACGTTGACCGTGGCGCTGCCCGCGTTGGTCGACGGGGCGCTCGCTGGTGTGGTGTACCTTGGACAGCCGTTGACCGATGTGGTGACCGTCGTGCGCGATGTTCGCAGCCGCTTGCTGCTTTCCACGGTGATCGCGCTGCTGCTCTCCGGTATTGTTGGCCTCGTGTTTTCGCGGGCGATCACCCGCCCTGTGCATCGTCTGACGGAGGCGGCGGGTGCGGTGGCGCAGGGGCATCTCGATACGCAGGTTCCGGCGAACTCGCGGGATGAGATGGGCCAGTTGAGCCGTGCCTTCAATGCGATGACCGCGCGTTTGCGCTCTGCGCGGCAGATGCAGGTGGATTTCGTCGCCAACGTCTCTCATGAGCTGCGCACGCCGCTCACTTCGATAAAGGGTATGGTGGAGACGCTGCGCGCGGGCGCGGTGGAAGACCTCGACGTGCGCGATCGCTTCCTGGGGACGGTAGAATGCGAGACTGATCGACTGATTCGTATGGTCTATGATCTGCTTTTGCTCTCGCGAGCCGACTCGGCAGCGTTGAACTTGCGCTGCGAGTCGATGGACGTGGCGCAGCTTGCGCGGTTGACCGTGGAGCGTTTGACACCGCAAGCCGACGCGCGCGGCGTAACCTTGCGTGTGGAAAGCGCGCCTGGTTTACCTCCTGCCTGGGCCGATCCCGACCGCGTGGCACAAGTCTTAGTCAATCTGCTCGACAACGCGATCAAGTATTCCCCGCCAGGAGCGATCGTCAACATCGCTGTGCTTGCCGGATCGGAGCGAAGCGTGCTGGTACAGGTGCGCGATCGCGGCGTCGGCATCCCACCCGAGGCATTGCCCCGTATCGGCGAGCGCTTCTATCGCGCCGATAAAGCCAGATCACGAGCACATGGCGGCAGTGGTCTCGGGCTGGCGATTGCGCAGGCACTCATCGAAGCGCACGGCGGCAAATTGTGGCTGGAAAGCCGCGAGGGTGAAGGCACGGCAGCTCAGTTTACGCTGCCGGTCGTATCCTGAAACTATCCTCTGACTATCCCCCCGCTGTCATCGATTTGTCATACTTTCCCTCTACACTGTAGTTAAATCGTCCGATTATCCGACTACCGGACTAATGACTACAAGACTCATCTGGAGGTATGACATGCGTAAGATTTTTCTGGCTTTGTTGTTGAGTGTGCTTCTGTTGAACGCCGCAAGCACTGCGGTTCTGGCGGACGGGATGATCTTCCCCGACAGCCTCAGCCCCGATTACTTGGAAGTGCGCTACCATCGCGTCACTGTGACCATCGAGGACAACCACGCGGTCACGCGGGTAGAGCAGGAGTTCGTCAATCCGCACGATTTCCCCGTGGACGGGCGCTACTTCTTCCCTGTACCGCCGGACGCGATCCTCGCGCGTTTCGAGGCCCGCGTCGGTGGACGGGTGCAGACGGTGACGCACCAGGGCGTCGCGACGACGAATGCGGCCCTCTACGACATGGTCGCGCAGCGCCGCGATCCCTCGCTGTTGCAGTACGCGGATTGGGAGAGCGTCGCCTTCGACATCAGCCTGCCTGCGCACGCTTCGCGGAAAATGACGCTCGAATACGAGCAGGTTCTCGCTCCGTCCGGCGGGATGCTTCACTATCGCTACATCCTGAGCACCGAGCAGTACGCTTCCGCCCCGGTGGAAGAGGTCACACTCACCGTGAATGTGACCTCTTCCGGTGGACTGGGCACCCTCTACAGTTCGTCTCACGCGGTGACGACAGAGCGCCTGGACGTCAATCACGCGCGAGTGACGTGGGAAGCGCAGAGCGTCAATCCCACCGAGGACTTCGACCTCTTCTTTGGTTCGGCGGAAGGCGGTTTCGGCAGTGGTTTGTTAACCGGTGCGCGTGCTGTGGGCGAGCTTGGCTCGCGCGACCATTTTCTCTTCTTGTTTTCCCCAGACGACCGGGCCACTCAGGACGACGCACTGCCTAAAGACATTGTCTTCGTCATCGACCGATCCGGCAGCATGGCTGGTGAAAAAATCGAGCAGGCGCGCAATGCGCTGCACTTCATCCTGGATCAGTTGAACCCCAACGATCGTTTCTCGATCGTCAGCTTTGACGATCAGATCGAATCTCTGTCGTCCCGGTTGCAGCCGGTGGACCGCCAGACGTTGTCCGACGCCCGGCGCTTCGTCCGCCAGCTCGATTCGCGTAACAGCACGGACATCGAAGGGGCGTTGCAAACAGGTCTGGCAATTTTCGCGCAGAGTGAGGAGCGCAGCGGCGCTTCCCGGCTGCTCGTTTTCCTCACGGACGGCTTGCCCACGGCCGGTGTTACGGACGACGTGACAATCGCCGAACTGGTAGCACGCACCAACGCGAGGGTGGAGGCACGACTACACGTCTTCGGCGTGGGCTACGACGTGAACACGCACTTGCTCGATCGGTTGGCGCTAGACAACGGTGGCAGCGTCACCTACGTCCAGCCTGGCGAGAACGGCGAAGTATCGCTTGAACTCGCGCTCTCCGAATTCTACGGGCGCATCGCCAATCCCGTCCTCACCGACGTGGAGGTGGAATTCGACGGGGTGCGTGTCACTGATTTGTACCCCCCAACGATGCCCGATCTGTTCCGTGGATCGAGCGTGTTGCTTACCGGGCGCTACACGCCGACGAACGAGCAGGTGACGGTACGGGTACGTGGGTACGCAGGAGACGAGCAGCGTGAGTACGTCTATCGCTTCGATCTGGCGGAAACCGGCGACCACGACTTTGTGCCGCGCCTGTGGGCCACGCGACGCGTGGGTGCGCTGCTGGACGAGGTCCGTATCGAAGGTGAGCGTGCGGCATTAATCGAGGAGATCCGTGAATTGGGGTTGGGCTATGGCATCGTCACGCCGTACACGACCTTCGTGATCTCGGCCCAGGCGGATGGTGCCGCGTCGATGGAGAACATGGCGCTGTACGACAACCAGACGGAGTTGAACCAGGTCTCCGGGCGGACGACGATCCAGGCGCGGGTGCAGAATCAGAGTTACCAGCAGAGTGACCAGGCGAATCTGGCGACCGGGGCGAACGTCATCAACCGCGAGCAGCGCAGCATGGCGCAGGTGGCTCGTCAATACGTGGATTTATCGCTGGTGCAGGCACAGGGCAACGTGGACGAGCCGATCACCGAGGCGTGGATTGCGGCGAACGTCAAGGTGGATCGCGAGATCGAGTTCGGTTCTGAGGCGTACTTCGCGCTGGCGGATGATCCCGCTGCGCGCACCTTCCTGCAAAGTGGAACGAGCGTGCTCTTCGATTACAACGGCGAGGTCGTCGCCGTGCGTGATCCAGAGGTGCCCGTTGCGGCATCGCCGGAGACGCAGCCCGACAACCAGCCGGTTCCGGCGACCAGTTCCAGCCGTGGCGATACCTTCGCTTGGCTACGCGATCTCATCGCGCTTTTGCGGTGGGTGGTGGGGCGGTAGGCAGAAAGTCCGTCACAATCAGATCAGCGCCTGCGTCCAGCAGGCGCTGACGTTTGCGTGGATTGAGTCCCTGTCGCCGCCCAACGTTCTATTTCACTAGCGCGCTCCGTGCCCAACTATCAAAACCGAACACCCCACGCTAGGCTCCTAACGAAACGAAGCCTTGCTCTTGGCGTCTGGTGGAAATGGTTGTTATGCCCCGTCATTCTCTCCAACAACGGGACTATGCATCTCGATCAGCATCTCCAGCCCCAGCTTCGCACTCATGACAGTCATGTCCTCAATATCAATCCATTCCTCCCATTCACTTCCTCCCAGGCAGTCACTGACATGGCCGAACCACACGCTCCTGATTCCACAGGTGGCTGAAACAGCGTACAACGCGGATGTCTCCATGTTGACGACTTGGGCTCCCTGCTTCCGCCAGGCTTCCACATCAGCTTCACTCTCCCGATAGAGGGCATCGGTAGTGACGGCGCAAACCATCCGGACTCCCGTGGAGAGCCTCTCGCCAGCGGCCAGTGCTAAGGAGCAGAACAGCGCATCTCCTTTGAGCTCAGGGGCGTCAGTGTAGGCTCTGCTTGTCCCGTCAGTAGTCAGAGCTACTTGTGCGACGACTTGGCTTCCTTTCGGGATAGTGGGATCGATGCTACCGACTGCTCCGATTCCGATGATCTTGGTCACACCGATATATGCCAACTCCTCAACCAGGATTGCTGTCTGTGGGCCTCCCCCTCCACACCTGGCGATCACCCCCACATTCGCTTGGCCGATAGTCAACTCGTGCGCATAGGGTAACGGATTGCCAGGGAACTCGCCCATTCCGGATAGAACTTGGTAGCCAAGAGGTCTTGCTCCCAGTCCTTGAACCAACAACCTGGAACCCTCCAAGTCCCTGAAGCACAGAATCGCGGTCTTCCATTCTGGCCGGGGATTATCATCGAATCGACCTCGCATGAAAACTTCCGGTGTAATATATGGCATGACCCTATCCTATCTCTGGCATAACGGAAAAGCTGAGCCGCAGCGCCGGGTGGGGCGGAACCGCCACTCTGGACAAGTATACCAACAAAGCGAAAAAAGCCGCGATACAACGAGCGCCGATAGGCGCTGTCGGCTCCAGCGGGTACGTAACCACATCTTAGTCCGTTTCCAGGGCGAGATGAGCCTCCATAACCTCGAATTGTCCGTCGGGGTTGTGTCTCAAGTCTGCCTCCACCTGCTTCGCAGCAGGCCAAGACACCGGCTCCGTAAATACCTTTTCGACGGCGTACGGATCCCTGAACTTGAGATAGTGTCGCTTATGTCTGGTTGATACTGGGTTTCGCTTTGCTCAATCCAGCTTGCCTGCCTATCAGGCTGTTCGTCAATCGCGTCATCAGTTATACGATTGTAAAGTTCTTTGTCTTAGTCGTCAACGGAGAGCCCGCCGCTTATTGGTCGGGGATATCCGATTGCTTCTGCTCCTGTTGGCGCATCTGATGTTGATCCCAGGGTTTCGAGAATGGTCTTTAACTCGGCGACCGAAAGCTTTATCTGTTCTCCCTCTGGAATTGGCTGCTCGGGATCACTACTCGACACTTTGCCTTGTCTTTTGTACCGCAATGCCAACTCGCGTGCAGCATCCAATGCTAATGGGGCATAGTCACGCGCAAGGCTTTCTTTATTTAGGATATATTCCGTGAAGTCTTTAAGGGAGACCTTTCCATCACCTATTAGTATATATGAGGAGGTTCCATCTGAGGTCTCGAATCTTCTTGGTGCCGATATCTGCGTTTCTGGTAATACCCGTGTGCCGCCAACGCCACCCACTGGATTGCGACTCATTATACTATCCTCCTGTAAGACTAGCTGTAGTTAAGAAACAATAGGGTATGTGATAGACTATTAACCACTTCAGCCTGATCACCCAAAGCAGCGGATTAGGCTGCTACTTTCCGTATAACGACCACAACCTTTACCTGCTCGTCGTAGCCGTGCCAGGTGTCTTCTGTCCACTACTATCCACGCTCAAAAAACTCCCCTTCCAGTGCTTCGCACAGCGCATGGTAGCACTGGACGTGCAATTCCTGGACGCGATCGGTGCGGGTGGCAGGCACGCGGATGGCAATGTTCGCCAGTTCCGCCAGGCGCCCCCCAGTTTCACCGGTGAGGCCCATGACGGCTAGACCCAGAGCCCGTACGGTATTAGGCGTTCTGCTGGTCTTTCTGTTCGAGCGTATACTGGAACAGACGCGGCAGCATGAAATCATAGTCTTGTAGATCCCATCCTACCCCCTTGCCCCCAAAGGTAAACGGTGTGAACCCAATGACCTCAGGGTCTTGCCGAACTTGCTCGTCGTACCAGGCCATCCGCTTGATGATCTTCTCCGGGTCTGCACCGTCATAGCCGCCGCCCGCGTAGAACTCACTGATCAAAACTGGGACGTATAGGCCACGTTGTCTGATCAAATGCAGCAGATACCTGTAACGGCAGCTTAAAGCGCAACTTCACGGCACCTCAGGGGCG
>JBJYXQ010000585.1:4472-8471 GCA_046260035.1 Anaerolineae bacterium | reverse complement strand
GCCCACGAGGTGCCGGCGGCTTCCAGCAGAACTGTGATGTTCTCAAAGACCTGCCTGGTTTGCGCACTAATGTCATTCTTATCGAACGTCCCGGTCTTTGGGTCAATCGGCCCCTGTCCAGAGACAAAGACCAGCGGACCATCGGCCACAATCGCCTGAGAATACGGGCCGACAGGTTTGGCCCCTTTTTCTGTGTAGATTGATTTACGCATGATATACCTCCTCAAAGTGAGATTTTCCTCAACAGATTTAACGGATGGAACGGCTTTTTCTCCAAACACATCAGCTTGTAACGATCGCCAAAGAGAATCCATCATATCCCTTGCTACCGACCGTTTGGATAGCGGTCGCGGACAGGCGCGGATTCTTTGCCATAAGATCGAAGAAACGACGAACGCCAAGAACATTGGCATCTGTGCTAGCCGAATCGGCGACCATACCGTCGCGAATAACATTATCTCCAACAATAACAGTGCCAGGGCGCGAAAGTCTCAATGCCCACTCCAGGTACTCAGGATTACTTGGTTTGTCAGCATCAATGAAGATGAAGTCAAACGGTGCAAGGCCTTCTTGAGACAATAACGGTAGAATTTCTATGGCTCTACCAACGCGAATCTCGACAAGATGGGATAGTCCCGCTTTTGTGATATTGGTTTTGGCAATTTCGGCGTAACGAGAGTTAGCTTCTAGCGTGATCAGATGCCCATCTTCCGGCAAAGCACGGGCAAGCCAGATCGTACTATAGCCACCCAGCGTGCCCAATTCAAGGATTTTGCGTGCTCCCTGCATCTGTGCGAGAATCTGCAAAAATTTACCCTGATTTGGAGCGACGTTGTGTTGTGGCAAACCGGCTGTTGCACTTGCGCGAAGGGCACTATCTAAAACCGGATCAGGTGCAATGAGACGGTCACATATATAGGCATCCACAGCAGACCATGTTTCTTGACGCACCATGCACTCTCCTGAAATTGGCGAACTTAACGTAGCAACTCCGGCGCATCGCTGCAGATTGCATCTACACCGAGTTGGCGCAGGACGGCGATTTCTTCCGGACGCTCCTCATGCCAGCAGACGATGCCCAGGTCAGCTGCGCGTACGCGGGCGATCCACTCCGGGGTCAACAGCGCGCTTGGGTTGGGGAAACGCTCCCAGCAGGGATGCACGAAGTTCGCGCCAACGGACTGCGCCAGCTTGACGGCATCCACGGACGGCGCGTTGAACAGGATCGAGGTCATCAGCCTGGGTTCGATATCCTTCACCGTCGCCAGCCAGTCCGGGCGGAAGGAACCAAGGATGCAGTGCCCGCCATACTTCTCATCTCGCAGCATTTTGACTACATCAGCGACGACACCGCCATCTTTGATCTCGATGTACGCGCCGAGGTTTTCTTCGATGCAGACCTGCAGCGCCTCAGTAAACGTGGGGATGCGCTCGCCCTGACCGAGATCGATGGCACGTAGTTCTTCCAACGTGCTGCGGCGGATGGGCCATGCGCGGCGATCACTGTCAATAAGATAAGCATCGTGCGCCAGCACAACGTGACCGTCGGCAGTCCGCTGCACGTCGAACTCCACCACGTCCGCGCCCAGATCGGCAGCAGTGCGGATGGAAAGCAGTGTGTTATCGGGTGCGTGCGCCCTCGCGCCGCGATGTCCCACACGCAGGAAGCGGTAGTCCGCAGGCGGAATCTCCCGCGCCAGTTTATCAAGGATGGCATTGACCTGTCCCGCCATCCACGCGCGCAGCGCATCCCACGGCACGAGCATTTCCGGGTCGATTGGGAAAACCAGAGAGAAGTCCCAACTCGGCTCAAAAGCACGCTGCGCGAGGTATGTGTGCACCAGGCGCGTCTTGAGCGGCGTCGGCGTTACCTGGTCTTTGATGTACTCCGCCAGCAACACGCCGCTGGCACCGGCCAGATCGCGCGTCTCGGAGCGTTTGAATTCCTTGCGGCGTTCCTTGAACCACGCGGGTGTCGGCGCGAAAGCGTGCTTCCCGGGCTCACTGTAGACGACGAAGTGGTCACCGTTCAGCGCCAGATGACCTTCGTAGCGCATATCGCGATGATCGCCGTGCCAACTGGCCTCGGCGCGCACCACGTGCCCATCCGCGCCCACGTAAACCCAGATGTGCTCCAGCTCGTATAGATGGCCGATGTCCCAATCCCACCAGATTGCGTACTCAATCGCGAATTCAGCACTCGGTCCGTTTTGCGGCACGAGGTCGATGATGCGCCCCTGGCGGAATGAGGGTGATTCGCCAGTTTCGCGGAAAATCGTATACCCCACCACCAACGGCAAGAATGGCTCGCGCGCATCAAAGCGCAGGATCGGCGCATAGCGAGCAGCAAGATCGCGGTCGGCGAAATTTTCGGCAACGCTAGGCAAAGCAGGTAGCATCTTACACCTCTTGATCTTCCTCAAACTTCAGCCGCATAGCCTGCTCGCCATAGCCGATGTACATCGACTTCACGGGGAAATTCGCCACGCAGTACGGGCTTTCGTAGTGCTGGAAACCGGTAATCGGCTCAGCTTCACCGTTGCGCAGCAACGGCCCTTCCCATCCGAAGGCCAGTGTGTCGCCGCGCAGGGTGTTTGCCCGGACGAAAAGACCATCAAAGGCAACATCGAGCGCAAGGATCTTCTCCTGGAACGCCGTGAAATCACCATCGAGCGCTGCACGTCCCAGGTGGCATAGCCAGATATTTTGCGAGCCGTAAGAACGCAGTTCGCGGTGCGCGGTCACTCCGGAGGGCATCAAGGCCAAGCCTTGCGACGCAGTGAGTGCCAGATATCCACTCCCCTTGCGTGCAAAAGCCCACATGCGGCCATGCGCGTCCTCACGCAACGTGCCATCGTCAAAGGCCTGGATGGGGAAGTACGCGTGCGTGAATCCCATCCAGTCGTCGTCCGGCAGTTTGTGGACGGCGATAAGCACGTCTTTCCATTGGGCCACGCGCGGCAGAATAACGTTCCCATGCCAGAAATTGGGTCGGTGCGATCCCTCTTCGCTCATACAAGGTGGGTGCGTGACAAAGACGACCGCTGCCGGTCCGAACGTGGCCTGCCAGATGTGCTGCTGGAATCCCTTCTCGCCGGGATGGTAATCCTGCGCGGAACAGAGCATATAATCCGGCGTCTTGTAGGTCACTTTATTGACCTCGTCGCCGAGCGAGCCGGAGGCTTGCCACAGCGCCGTATCGCCCACGTGGCGCTCACGGCTCCACATTTCTTCGGGTCGGTCGGCAGCGATGTTTGCGATGATGGCAGGTAACTCGTAATTCTCCATACACGCCACGCTGACCGTCCCCATAATGCGGCTGTTGAACACGCCCATCCCCCACAATACGTTGGTTATGCCCGACGTCCCTTCCAAATAGCCGCCTTTGATAAGCGGAGCATAGGTCCGCCCGTGCGTTGAGCCAAAGACGCCTTTGTACGAGTTGAGGGCGATGGCAAACAGCATCTTATCCATCAGCACATTCGCCATCTCCCAAACGGGTTCCGATTCGGACAGATCAATCAGGTGCGAGAGCGCCAGGATGTCTTCCTCAAAGTAGCAGTTGGAATCCCATTCCTTAAAGCCATGCACACCACGCTCGTGCAGCCATTCCAGCGCCAATCGCTCGCCCTTGTCGCGGTGCCACTGGCCGGTCTGCCCGGCGTTGGTGAAGACGCGGTCGGGGTACAACTGCCCAGCCAAAATCTCCGCTGTGTGGAAGAGAATTCTATGGTTCTCCGTGGTATAGCACATCGCATCGCTGCCCGGCTCGTCATGCCAGTATTTAAAGTTGAGGATGCAGTCTTCGATGGGTTGCGCGAGTTCTTGCGGGAATTGCGGGTCGTCCCTAAAACGGTACACCATCCCCAAAAGGCCAACCAGGTAGAAGTCGCTGCAATCCTTGCGCTGGTTGATGCCGTCGATGGCTTCCAGGACGACCTTGGTTTCCAAGTGCGCCCACCAGCCCACTGCCATCTTCGCAATTTCGGAGAAGATATT
>JBJYXQ010000585.1:0-4372 GCA_046260035.1 Anaerolineae bacterium | reverse complement strand
ACGAGTTCCGCATCGTGGTCGAACACATCCTGCGTGAGGTACGCGGCTTCAAAGACTTCTTCCAGGGTGTTTCGACGCTCCACGGGATCAATCGTCGTCGGCAGGTACACCGCATAGTCTTCGTCGGCAACCTGCAAGAGACGCAGCGCCATCACATAGGGGCATGCGCGCATAGCGACTTCTTCCATACGTACGAGGATGCGATTACGGCCCTCACTAAGGTGCGCAGTAAAAGTAACACTGTGCGGATATTGGTGATAAAAGTGCTCCTGACGATGGAAGTGTTGATCGTTCAACCACACATCTGCCGGCCCATTGGTCGTCAGCACGAAAGTGACATCACGCGCGGCCTGGCTCTCGACTTCGGCGTAGGCCCATGCTCGGAGATAGGTCGTGAGGTGATGAAAGACCGTGAGGTCCACAAAGTGGTCATCCAGACAGCGAACATAGCGCCACTGGTCCTTGAAACCCTCCAGCTCAACCACACCATCAGTCAAAGGACCGGGTTCGACAGGCTGCTCGGTGATACCGTGCTCAGCCGTGTAGTAGTGCTGCGCAATCTGAAGCTTATAATCTGGACCAGGGAACTGCTCCAGGTCAGCTACCGGGATAGCCTGCGGCCCGAGGACGAGCCAGTTGTGGATATAACCGTCCTGAAGATCGTAACGCACGTAAGAAATGGGCATAGGAAAAAACTCCTTGTATAAAATAGTATAGGCGCGAAAATTCGCGCGTTTATTAGTCCAGTGCCAGTATCGCCGGTTCGCGGATAGCAAGCTCTACGCCATCATAACCCAACGCGGCGATATGCGCAAGGTTGCACGCCTACTATACCTATGACAGAATTTCTCGCATCGCCGCCAAGGCTTTATCCAGATAGCCCCAGAATCCTTCTTTGATCTCAAGGATCACGTCGCCGTCATAGTCCGGCAAACAGGCACACACATCGCGCAAAGGAATGGTCCCCCACCCTGGCGGCATGTGCAGATCGGCTTCGCCGAAGGGCCAACGATCTTGTTCGGCGCCGAATCCCTGATCCAACAGGCCGAAATTGTCGTGCGCGTGGATGTGTTTAACCCACGGCGCTGCCTCACGAACCTCCTCCAGGAAGTCAAAGCCCAACTGGCGGGCTGCAATATACAGATGACCGAAATCCAGCGTCATCGCCACGTTTGGGTGGTCGATCGCCTCCAACTGCCGCACGATGGGGCCGATGTGCAGTCGCGCGTGGTGCTTGGGTAGATCCGACGGTGGATGTCCGTATTGGGCAAGAACGTTGTACTCCCACAGGTGCGCATCGCCGTTTTCCATGCCGATGACGACACCCGCGTCCGCCGCCAGCGGCGCGAGCGCGACAAAGGCCGCCACTTCCCGTTTCGCACCTGCATGCAGTTCCTCGTCGGTGAGCAATGAGCGGCGCACACCGTGGCGCGCATCGTCCAACGCCTGCAAGCCACTGTGGTACACTAACCGCGTCGCCCCCATCTCCCGTGCGATCTCGATCTGGCACGCCATAATCTCGCGGCACAGTTTATGCCGGGTGTCGTAGGCCAGATTGAGCCGCATCAGCCCGTGCACGCTGTAGCGCAAATCGAAGTTGCGCACCACCGCCAGGAAATCCGCAAGTTGCGGACGTCGCAACTCGCCGTTGATGATCAGACCGAACGGCGTCGGGTCGATCTCCACCAAATCGAAGCCCAGCGATTGGCAATGCGCCAGGGCTTGTTCTAGTTGCCGCAGCGGAAAAAGCTCGCTCAGCCCTCCGACGCCCAGACCAATACCGTGCACGATCACCGTCAGGCCACCTCAGTGAGCTTGACCGGGCGATTTTCCCGGCAAGAGCGGGTCGCCGCTAACCCGATCACCACAGGGATCCGCCCATCGATGCCGGTGACAGGCGGCGTGCGGCCTTCGATCACACACGTGACAAACGTCCTCATCTCGGCAATGTAGGACTCCGTGTATCGCTCCATAAAGAAGTTGAGCGGCAGGTCACGCGATACGTGGTGCGCGTCGCCAACGAGCACGGTGTTGGGATAGTTGTTATCCGCGCTCGCCACACCTTCACTGCCGAAAACCTCCACGCGCTGGTCGTAGCCGTAGACCGCCTTGCGGCTGTTGTCGATCACGCCGATTACGCCGTTCGCAAAGCGCAACGTGATGACCGCCGTGTCCACATCGCCCGCGTCGCCGATGGCCGGATCGACCAGCACCCCACCAGCCACGTAAACCTCTTCGACTTCACTGCCGGTCAGGTAACGCGCCATGTCGAAGTCGTGGATGGTCATATCGAGGAACATGCCGCCGGAGACCTTCACATAAGCGATGGGTGGTGGGGCCGGGTCGCGGCTGGTGATCTTCAAAACGTGCGGTGTCCCGATTGCGCCCTCGGCCACCAGATCGTGGACACGCTTGAAGTTCGGGTCAAAGCGTCGATTGAAGCCGATCATCAGCTTGACGCCCGCATCGTCCACCGCTTGCAACGCCCGGTCGATACGGGCCAGGTCAAAGTCGATGGGCTTCTCGCAAAAGATGTGCTTGCCCGCCGCGGCGGCCTCTTCGATCAGCGGTGCGTGGGTTGGCGTACTGGAACAAATGACCACCGCGTCAATGTCGGGGTTTTCCATAATGGGACGCTGATCCTGGAACACATGCGGGACATTCAATGTCGCCGCACACTGCTGTGCCGCTTCCAGGTTGACGTCTGCCACGGCAACTAAGCGTGCTTCGGGAATCCGAAACGCCAGGTGTTCTGCGTGCAACCTGCCGATGCGCCCAGTGCCAATGAGACCAACGTTCAGAATAGCCATACGCCCTCCTTTGGAAATTAGAAGTTAGAAATTTGAAATTAGACGAACAAGCGTTATACACACTCCTCTCATTACTAATTTCTACTTTCTCATTTCTAATTTTACTGATTGAACCAGATTTCGTACGTTTCGTCGTCGTAGCGCAGCGTCATCTCGCCGGAGCCGAAGGCGCTGGTCGCCCACGGGCTATCGACAAGCGGATAATCATGCAATTGAAGCGGTTCACCATCGACGGTCGGCGCAACATCCCATCCCGTCACGAACTCGCCAATACTGGGAGAGGTGTAGACTATTTTGGATTCTCGATTTTGGATTTTGGCCGCAGACAGCGCCGTTACAAACGCATCGAACGAGCCCCAGTCCGCCTCGCGCCCACACTCCACCAGCCACGTGTTCTCGCGCGCGCGGCAGATAAGTTCACGCCCAGCGTATTGGCCGAAATCCCCGATCTCAAAACCGTTTTGCGAATAGATACCGACGTAGCCCTGCCCCACGCGCGCGAAGGCCCACTTATCCACAAAACGCACCTCGTCGAAGCGCGCTTGCTCGAAGAAACAGTGCGTCATCCACGCAAACGGCGACGCCAACCGCCATGTCAACGCCATCACATTGCGATACTGCACGACACGCGGCAGCGTGATGTGCCCGGACCAGTAATCGGGCCGCAGACCGGAGCCTTCGCCGCAGGTCAACGGGCACGACCAGAATATGACGGCTTGCTGCTCACCCTCTTTGCGCCCCAATGTCACCTGGCCCACGTGCGTGGAGGACTCGTATTCGCCCTTGCGGTGGTCCTGCAAACCGGAGAGCAAGTAGTCGGGCGCGCGGTAGACGCAGAAATCGGCATGGGGTGCTGTGCCGCGCAGTATCCCGTGCCGTTGCCGCGACTCCACCACAGCCTGATCGTCGGTCGCGATGTCGGCCAGCAGCTTGGGCAAATGGTAAACGCTGGTCGCCACCGAGACCGGCGACATCCCGCTGCTGCCTTTGCTCAATGCGCCCGTGCCGTAGAGCAGCCAGCATGTTGGCGACGTACCCTCGAAGTCGGGATATTTGAGGTTGATGCCGTAGCTGCGACCGTGCGTCGTTCCGAACACACCGTGGAACGTATCCGCTGCCAGGATGAAGAACATCGCGTCGAGCACCGCGCCCGCCATCTGGCGCAGTTTGTAATCCTCGTAAATGGCAAAGTCGTAGACGTTGATCAGCGGCGCGATGTTGACCGGGAAGTACGAGTTCGAGTGCCATTCGTCGAAGCCGAAGCGTCCACGCTGGCGCAACCATTCGGTGATGTACATCCGGCCCTTCGTTGCGTGATAGAGGCCGCGCTGGCGGCTGTTGGTGAATTCCTCAGTCGGAAACAGTTGGCCCGCCAGCCATTCCGCCACGTGGAAGAGCAACCGGTGATTCTCCGATCCCATGTACATCACCGTGTCGCCCGGTTCATCCACCCAGTATTTGAAGCCGAGGACGGTATCCTTCATCAGCGCGTTGATCTGCGAGCTGAGGCATTGTTGCTCGCGCTCCCAGACCATAATCCGCAGCAATCCCTGGATGACAAA
>JBJYXQ010000584.1:0-3155 GCA_046260035.1 Anaerolineae bacterium | reverse complement strand
CACCTGGAAGCTTGTCAAGTTGCCACGGCCAAATTCGTGGTACAACGCCGCACCGACATCGGTCCGATTCTGGCCCAACTGGCTCAGGAATTGCCCGAGGAGGCCATCGCTGGAGCGCCCTTCGCGATTTTCCAATTCGTCACCAGCATCACCGATGGATATGATGCTGAAATCGGATTCCCTGTCAACCGCGAAGTCACAACGCCGACCCTCCGTACCAGGATTTTACCAGCGATGGAGGTGTTGTCTCTTGTCCATCCGGATGAGGCCGAAAAGCTGCGGGAGACTTACGGCAAGCTCTACGCTTACGCGGCTGAGCACGCCATCATCTCCGATGAGTTTGGGCGTGAGGTGTACGCCGATGCATCGAATCCGGGCGGACCGGGCACCGAAGCGCAGTACATCATCCACGACTGGAACGGCAAGCTGGCTCACGGCCTGGAACGCGTCCTGGGGCAGGACGCCCGCGCCGTGGTGATGCAAGACAGCGAAACGCTAAGCATCGCCTCCCGCGTGGAGGAGCGCTTTTTGTGGGTCAAGGCGATGCTGGAACGGCTGGATGGTCTGGCGGACGAACATCAAAAGTACGATATCCTTTCCGGCTGCGCCCACGTCTTCCCGCCGGGCCAGGTTGCCAAACTCAAGGTCGTCTTCAATGAGGCGTACGCCCAAACCCAAGATGGTCTCCAAGCCGTGGATGCCGTCCTCGATTTTATGAAAGCGGACCCGGGCTGGGGCGAGACCCGCCCCACACGCAAAGGGTACACCATCTACGCGGCCAAAAGCCCACGCGACCCAAAGGCTTACGCCGAGGCCAAAACAGACCTAGAACGGCGCAGAGCTTATTGCTTCTGTCCTTTGCTGCGCGACAATCTGGATCAGGGGATGCCGACCGCCTTCTGCTACTGCGGCTCGGGATGGTACCGGCGGCAGTTTGAAAGCGCGATTGGCAAGCCGGTGACCATCGACATCGTCACCTCAGTGCTTCAAGGCGACGACGTGTGCCAATTCGCCATCCACCTACCGGAGGATTTATAAATCGAACAGGAGATCATATGTCTAGATCCTATGTATCTGTTGTATGCTTCCTGATTCTTGTGCTCTTATTGGGCGCATGTCAGTCGAGTCCGCACGTGTTGACACCGCTACCGGCGACCGAAACGCCCGTTCCGCCCACGGCGACGTCCACGTCTGCCCCTGTCCCGTCTCCAACCGCTACGACTTCACCTGAGGTCTCCGCGACACGCGCCTCGCTCTCGTACAACGATTTGATGCAAGGTTTTGCTTTCACTAGCCCCGTAGATGAGAGCGCATTCGCGATGCCCGACGATGCTGCGCCGCCCGCACACGTTTTTGAAGGCCGCCTTGAGCTATTCGGTGAGAAGGATCACGGCAAGATAGACGTTCTCAAGGGCTACTTCCCGCCTGAATTGGGTTACCTTCCCGCGTTTGATTTTGCCTTCGTGCAGCACGAAACGCATCTCATTCCTGTTAGTCGGACTGTGATTATCGGTACAGATTCGGGCTGGAACATCCTGCTCGAACCGGGACGCGTGTGGCAGGAGACAGGGGATCAGGGAAACTCCCGTGCCTCTTTCCCCTTCACGCTTATGCCAAAGGGAACCAACGCAACGCTCAACGGCACAATGACCTTTGTATTCAATGATGAGAGCGTATCCAAGGTGTGGTACCAGGTCACGCAGGAAACAACCACCTATTCGCGTGCCAATCTCTGGGGGCTATTGGACGCGGCTTATCACCGCGAAGCTGTTCCCGATGTGGAGCAAATTCGCGCTGACTTTGTTCAAGAAATGGCCAATCGATTTCCCACCAAACCGATTGCGGAGCTGGCGGTGGATTATCCTGATGTAGACTTGTCTGCCTTTGGCCGCCTTATCAGCCCGGGGAACACAGCCTGGTACGGCTTCGTGATCAATGGTGTGAACTACGTGGACGGCTGCCAGACTCGATTCGGGACGTACACGTATTGTGAGGCGCTGCGTGCCGCGTCGTATTCCACCTCCAAATCGGCCTTTGTCGCTGTGGCACTGATGCGCCTGGCGCAGAAATATGGTCCGGAGGTCGCAGATCTGCTGATCAAGGATTATGTGCCGGAATATGCGAAAAGCCGCGGCGACTGGGAACATGTCACTTTCGGCCACACGTTGGATATGGCGACGGGCAATTACCAGTCGGGTGGCTATATGACAGACGATGAAAGCGAGCAGATGATGAAGTACGGCCAGACGCAGCCCTACGCCAGGAAGATCGCCGCGGCTTTCAATTGGCCGCACCGTGAGGCCCCCGGCCAACGTTGGGTTTACCGCAGTTGTGATACGTTTATCCTTGTGAGCGCGATGCAGAATTTCCTCCGGACAAAGGAAGGCCCCGACGCCGACATTTACCAGTTTGTTGTGGATGAGGTGTACAAACCATTGGGCGTCGGTCCCGGTGCGTATTCGACGTTGCGGACTGAGGATAACAACTGGCAAGGCGTGCCGGATGGAGGTCAGGGATTATGGTGGGTCGCGGATGACATTGCCAAAATCACGACATTGCTCAATTCCAACCAGGGCAAAATCGATGGTGTGCAGATCCTGCATCCCGATTTGCTGGCTGCGGCTATGCAGCGCGACCCTGAGGACCGTGGTTTGGAGATCAACCAAAATCGTTACTACAACAACGCCTTCTGGGCCACCCGCTATACAGAAGCCGACGGCTTTGACTGCGAATTCTGGACGGCGGAGATGATGGGTGTCAGCGGCGATGTGGTCGCTTTGATGCCCAACGGCACAACGTATTATTACTTCAGCGACAGTCACGAATTCTTCTGGACATCAGCAGTCAGAGAGTCGGATAGACTCATACCGTTTTGTTCGTCGATTCCACTAGCCCAGACAACCATTTCGCCAACGCAAACAAGCACGTCTATCCAAGGAGTGATTTCCGCCGATACTGCTGGCCAAGTGAAACTCCTGTCCACCCTCAACGAACAGCGCGAGAGTCGGAGATGCTCCAACCGGTTTGGCTTTCTTTCCCAATGGCACGATCCTGGCTTCGTCAGGCCCTGAACTCCGGCTATGGAATGTTGAGAGTGGGAAGCTATTGCATACGCTGCCGCATAGGAATGTGATCACCGTGGCCTTTTCACCGGA
>JBJYXQ010000583.1:1646-5160 GCA_046260035.1 Anaerolineae bacterium | reverse complement strand
ATTCGATTTTTCCCTGCCCATACTTGCTATAAATGGAATTTTCTGTATAATATAGTTAATTAAGAAGCTGATCATCTTACTTTTTCAGATGCGGCTTCGGCGATAAAGGAGGAATTGCCTATTGCCAATGCGATAATCTTTACGGGGCTTTAAGCGCCTGACCCGGCCTTCGCCGGGTGACGAGGTGGCGGTTTATCGAACATGTCTGGTTGTTAGTCTTTGCAGGTTAGCTATTACCAGATTTTCGGCGGATGCCGCCAGGGACTAGCCTATCCCTCTCGCGCCCCTCACAATGAGAAAGTCGTATCACAAAACCGCTGGGAAACCATCGGAACAAAAGATACGCCAGGGCTATCTACCAAACCTGGTAGAATGATTGCGGCCAATTTGCCGCGGCAATGTGCCGCCCCATCTTCTTCAGATGGATTATCTCCCGTGTTTTGTATAAGGTGAAGTGCGTGTCATTGCGCACCGTGCATGCACGCCTGCCGGTGCACAGCTGCCTGTTGCTTGGCTAGCTGTCGCACGACAACTTGCCGCATGGACTATCAAACTAAAGACTATGAGACTATTCTCGCAGGAGGCGAACAATGTGTGGTATTGTGGGTTATGTTGGGCCGCGCCAGGCGGCACCGGTTGTATTGGGCGGACTAAAGCGACTGGAATATCGTGGCTATGACTCCGCCGGGATCGCCGTTTTACATCAGAACGGTGGTATTGTGGTCGAGCGCGCTGTGGGCAAGCTGGGTAACCTTCAGGAGCGTCTGTACCAGAAGCCTCTCATCGGCAACATCGCCATCGGGCACACGCGCTGGGCCACGCACGGCGGCGTAACGGAGAGCAACGCTCATCCGCACGTGGGGCGGAACGGGCGCGTGGCCGTCGTCCACAACGGTATCATCGAGAACTATGCCGAATTGCGCCAGGAGATGGGAGAAGAAGGTATCGCCTTCACCTCTGAGACTGACACCGAAGTGGTGGCGCATTTAGTGGATGGTTACCTGGCAGGTGGATCGGATTTGTTGACGGCGGTGCAGCGCGCACTGCCATCCATCCAGGGAGCAAGTGCTTTCGTCTTTCTCAGCCCCGAGGAACCGGAGCGCCTGGTCGTTGCGCGACTCGGTAACGCAGGTGGCATTGTACTTGGGATAGGTGACGGGGAAATGTTCATCGCTTCGGATATCCCGGCGATTCTTGAATACACGCGCGACGTGATCTTTCTCGAGAACCGGCAGATGGCGCGCGTCTCGCCCAACGGCGCGGAGATCTTCCGGCTGGACGGGACGCCTGTAACGCCTTCGCTGCATACGATTCCTTGGGATCCGGTATCGGCAGAGAAAGGTCCTTATCGTCACTTTATGCAGAAGGAAATCTCAGAACAACCTCGCGCCATCACCGATACCATCCGCGGGCGGGTGGATTTCCGCCGAGATCATGTGCTGCTGGACAGCATTCCGCTCACCAAACCAGAAGCCAAGAAGCTGGATCGCATTATCATTGCGGCGTGCGGTTCCTCGTATCACGCTGGGCTGGTGGGGAAATTTATGATCGAGACGCTGGCGCGCGTACCCGTGGAAGTGGATTACGGTTCAGAGTTTCGCTATCGCGATCCATTCATCACACCGACTACGGCAGTGTTGGCGATCACCCAATCCGGTGAGACGGTGGACACCCTGGCTGCGATGGAAGAAGGGCGCAGGCAAGGGGCCAAACTCTGGTCCATTGTCAACGTGATCGGCAGCCAGGCACAACGCCTCGCCGATGGCTATATCTCGATGCAAGCTGGCCTCGAGATCGGTGTGGCGACCACGAAGGCCTTCACTGCCAGCCTGGTGGATCTCTACCTGCTGGCGCTCTATCTGGGCGAACTGCGCGACACGCTGCCCGCGGACGTCTTGCGACAGAGCGTAAACGACTTGGCCCGCCTTCCCGATTTGGTAGGGCAAATCTCCGAGCCGTTGCCGGTTTATGATGAACTCGCGGAAATCTTCTTCAAGCGCCAGCATTTCCTGTTCCTGGGACGTGGGATCAACTACCCAGTGGCACTAGAAGGCGCACTCAAGCTCAAGGAAATTTCCTATATCCACGCGGAAGGCTACCCCGCCGGCGAGATGAAGCATGGCCCCATCGCCCTTATCGACGAAATGATGCCGGTCGTCACCGTCGCGCCGCGCGATAGTGTCTACGACAAGATGATCAGCCAGATGGAGCAGGTGAAGGCGCGGAACGGCATCGTTATCGGGTTGCTACAGGCAGGGGATACGTTGGCCCGCAGCAAAGCTGATCACGTACTCGAAGTACCGGCTGCATCGCAGTTTCTCGCGCCGGTGCTCAACATCATCCCGTTGCAGTGGCTGGCCTATGCGATGGCCGTCCGGCGCGGAGCTGATGTGGATCAGCCGAGGAATCTGGCCAAGAGCGTGACCGTCGAATAGGTGCTCTTACAGCCATCACAACCCATCAAAAAAACGTGGGCCAGTCTGCGAGATTGGCCCACGTTTTGCCGTTGCTTCCGTGGATTTGGCAGAACACCTACAAAATCTTCACGATGTCTTCATCGTTTCTTCATACAGTGGGATTAAAATATAGTCATCTTTGAAAAATAACTGACCACCAGAACAGGTGTCTGTCATAAGGAGAAAACGATGAGAAACA
This sequence comes from Anaerolineae bacterium, assembly GCA_046260035.1. Taxonomy (GTDB): domain Bacteria; phylum Chloroflexota; class Anaerolineae; order B4-G1; family SLSP01; genus DSWT01. Next base: position 2,505 of record JBJYXQ010000583.1, on the reverse strand, counting down.
AACTCTTACAAAAAGTGATGGTTGGCGTTGTCGTCATAGCCGCGGTGTTAAGTGGCTGCAGCAGTACGCCTGCATCAGCCAGTGGGATGATGACGACGTATGAGGAGAACACGGTATCCGTTGCGACGACTTCAAATCTTGATCTGGCGCAGATAAGCTCGGAAACGCTCAGCGAGGATGAGGCTGCTGGCCTGCTATTTATGCGTGAAGAGGAAAAACTGGCCCACGATGTTTATATGGCGCTCTACGCACAGTGGCAGTTGCCGATTTTCCAGAACATCGCGGGGAGCGAACAAACCCACACCGATGCCGTGGTCCAATTGCTAACCCGCTACGGGTTGGATGATCCAGCAGCCGGCCTGGCAGCAGGCGAGTTTACCGATCCAACTCTGCAGAGTCTTTACGATCAACTGGTCGCCCAAGGGCGTGCATCTCTGGAAGCGGCTTTGCGTGTCGGCGCGGCTATCGAAGAGATCGATATCCTGGACCTTGAAGAACGGTTGTCGCAGACGGACAAAGCGGACATTCAGCGGGTTTACGGGAATCTGCTGGCCGGGTCACGCAATCATCTGCGCGCATTTGTTGGAACCCTGGAACAGCAGACCGGGACGAGCTATACGCCGCAATATCTCACGCAAACGGCTTATGACGCAATTATGAGCGGTACGACGGGGCGAGGTAATTCCCGAAACAGCGGGGGCAATGGCGGACAGGGCGGTGGTAACGGCCAAAACAGCAGTGGGAATGGAGGGCAGAGCGGCGGCAATGGTAGGCGTGGAGGGTCTGGTAACTCAACCCAACCTGCCCGGGGTGGTCGTGGGCGATTCTGAAACCGGCACGAGATAAAGTGTAACGCCCG
>JBJYXQ010000583.1:0-1546 GCA_046260035.1 Anaerolineae bacterium | reverse complement strand
GACACAGACCCGAAGGGTTTCTGAAACCCTTCGGGTCTGGTGACGCCGTCAAAGCTGTGGCCCTTCCTCTATCGCGTGATCCAGCGGGCAGATCTGATCCACAGTCAGACGTTCCATGCCATAGCCATACCATTCGAAGAAGGCGGCATCTTCAGCGCGCGCGGCGATGAAGTCCTCCGCTGCCAGACATGCCGCCAGCGGATCACCGGTGGCCTCGTAGGTCTCCAGAACCTGCCAGGCGGCGTCGGGATAAGGGTTATTCGGGGCACTGGCCGAACGCGACAACAAGCCAGCGTGAACCTGCTGCATCGCCTCCACATCTCCCTGCTGTGCGTAGACGAACATGGCTTCGAGCGTGGCGTAGCCCACGATGCGTGCCCAGGCTTCGGTGGTCAGCCAATCATCCTCGTAGACGCCGGGGTAGTTGACCACGGCCAACGCCAGGTTGAGCGCGGTATCCCATTCCCCGTTTGCTAGCGCAGCGTTGGCATCCAGCATTTGGAAATAAGGATGATCGTCCGGATCGGGTGTGTCTTCGATCAGACGATACGCGCCATCGCGCCAGGCGAAAACCTGCGTATGCGGGCGCTGCAAGCCCGCGCCTACCGAACCATACATCCCGCCGTGCATCACGATATCTAGCAGACCATCACCGTCGTGATCGACCATTGTGTAGTCCGTGTAGGCTTGCATCACCGGATCAGCGGTGAGCGCATGCCAGCGTCGCCCGTCCCACTGCCCGATGATGATCTGCGTGAAGCAGGTGTGCGCACCGCACGAGACTTGCTCTATCACGACCTCCAGATGCCCGTCGGCGTTGATGTCAGCGACCATTAACAATTTCGGATCGGAAAGTTCCCACACGTTCTCATCCTCGATCAAGATCTCAGCCGGGACAAATAAGGTGTCACGCACCTCGAAGATGAGGACGTAGGCGGGGCAGTAGGTGGCCCAACACCCCTGGTCGCGCGCGGGAACGCTGATAAGCCATTCGGTCTCGCCGTCACCGTTGAGGTCACGGGCGACGGTCCAGGCATTGGGCGGGAGCGCTCCTTCGTAGGTGCTATCTGCCGGCATCCAGGCTACCAATTGCGCCAGCGTCGCGTCTACACGCGCCTGTGCATCGATATTGGTGTTCGCATTGAGCAGATTGGTGACGGTCTGTAGGTACTCTCGTACCCACGATGCCTGCGTGTCCTTCTCTACGTCAAAGGGCGCGGGACGGGTGGGCGTCCAGTCCGCAGGCGGCACGGTCACCGGTTCAGACGGCAGAAGTCCCGTAGCCAGGGCCTGGCGCGGTGTGTCTGTGGGGGTGGGCTGAGGGGTGGAGGACGGCGTCGCCAGTGGCGGGGTTGCCGTTGGTGGTACTGTTGTGGGTGGAACTGTCGGTGATGACACGCTCTCTGTGGATGTAGGGAGAGCTGTCGCTGTAGGCGCGGCGACAGACGGTGCGGTTTCCCCGTCCAGCAGTGGGGATGGTCGAGCACACCCGACCATCCCCACGACCAACAGGAGGTACAATCCTTGTTTTAGCGTACGTCTCACA
>JBJYXQ010000582.1:0-10666 GCA_046260035.1 Anaerolineae bacterium | reverse complement strand
TATCACCGATGTCAAAACCAGCGCCACCGCGGGCTTCGGACAGGCCAAGCAGGGGTTGAGCGATACCTTCACAGCTATCAGCACCAAGGTCAAAACCAGCCTTTCCAACGGTCGCACGGAACTCAAGAAGGCACTGCGCCGCGAAGGCCTGAAAAATCTAGATAAGACCATCCAGGAACAGGCCGACAAGGCCGCTGCCGCCGTCCAGCCGCGCTGGAAAAAGGCGTTAAAAGTACTCATCACGATTGTGGTCGTGATTGCCGTCATCGCACTCACGATTGTCACCGCAGGCGCGGGTGGAGTCCTGGGCGGCATTCTCATCGGGGCAGCATTGGGTGGACTGGCCGGTGCCACGATCCAAGTAGGCCACAATCTGGTCGATGGCAAGAAATGGAGCGACGGGGTCGGCAAGGCATTCGTAATTGGCGCGATTGGTGGCGCATTTGGTGGTATCGGTGGTGCGTTGGCCAAGGGTGTGGTCAACGCTGGGTTGAAGCTCGCGCTGGAAACCGGCATTGACGTCATCGGCGGCATAGTGGGTGATTTGGCTGTAGGCAACCCCATCACCTGGCAAGGGGTATTGCTTGGTGCAGCGATCGGTGCAGGCGTCGGTGGTGGACTGGCATTGGGCAGCGCCCTCAAGGGCAAGATCAAGATCAGACCATCGATTGAAACACCATCTCCGAGCGTCAGACCTGGAGTTGAAACGCCAGCGCCACGGACCGGCACGCCGGAGGGTGCCGCACCGTCAGCACCAAGAACTGCACCACCTGAGGCGATCCCGATCCCGACACCCAAGACGAAGCCAGTTGAAGTACCGTCTGGTTCAGCAATTAGGACTAAACTGCCAGAAGCGCCGATCGTAAAACCGCCGACGCCAGAAGCCCCGCTTGCATCAACAGCCAAATCCAGGGCGCCGGAGGTGCCGGCTACACCAGCCCCGAAAGCGAAACCGACGGAGGCTACCCCTCCTAAAACAATGCCACCGGAATCCATGCCCCCTGCCAAAACTCGTCCGTCTGCTGAGCCACCTCCGCGTACGCCTGAAGAAGCCGGCAAGCGAGCAACGCAACAAGCTGCAGATGAGGTTGGAGAGGAAGTAACAAAACGCTCTGTCCGCGATGCCTCTCCAGGCACCAGCAAACGCCAGGAACCGGATACGACCAAGCAACCTGGAAAACAAAGTACAGCTAGAGAACTAGCAAAAGCAGCACGGGATCTAGTTTCGCGTTTCATACAGAAGGTCATCGCACTGGCGAGACAGATCATGGCAGGGCTAGGATTTCGCCGTTTTGTTATCGAATCTGAAGGCGCGTGGCTCGTTCTATATGGAATTCGCTCCAAGCATTTGATAGCCCAATTCAAGAAGGACTCATTGGAAGAATGGCTTGTAGGAGACTCTCCACTGATTGAGCAACTCCGGCGAGCACGCGCAAGTTTACTTGGCAAAGGCAGGGCTGCCGCTCAGCGAGGGGATGTAGCAGCTGCCGCACGTTTTCGCGCTGGCGCAGGTGCTCGACAATCAGAAAAAATCGGTGAAGCCGCAGCCGATGCAGTGATCCAGACACGTTTCCCGGCCGCTGGAGCACCAGCGTATCAGGGCAAAGGCCCTTACACTCTGGATCTCGTTTATGAAGCCAGCGGTGGAAGAATGATTGTTGTAGAGGCTAAAGGTGGCGCTGGAAAACTAGGAGAGGCGGCTGTCGGTGCAGGACGACGTGCTCAACAAGGCACAGAGGAATATCTGCGCCACAAGTTGAAAAACATGATCAATCGCGGTGGCGCTGACAAACAGATCGCAGAAAAAGCATTACGCGCGCTAGATAACGGCCGTTTGCGGTACTTCCTATCCGAAACGCCTAAAGTGCCGCCCAAATTGTCAGATCCACTCGAAACAAAGCTGCGAGAATTCAGTCTTTGATTTCTGAAATACTATGAAGAATGCATCACGCCTGAATCTAAGTCTACTCAAAGAGAATCTCACCCTTATGCGAGAACGGCTGACGCATAATCAGAATGTACTCACAGAATTGTCCCCTAGCAGCAACAGACAACGTCGAGCCTATGCAGTGTTCACTGATGCGCTTTTGGCTGCTGGCCTGGTACGGATTCTGGAGGAACCAGAATCTTCAGTCAAAGAATTTCTGACGATGGCGGCTCATGCTGTTATACCCCTGTTTGCTGATTATGGTAAACTCCTGACCACCATCACACAGCTTCCGTCCGGTACAGAAGAGCAGTTCGTCGACACATCACTGACAAATCCATGGACGTATGTTCAAGCAGTCTATGCCGCTCTGGTTGCAGATATCCCAGAAGTTTTGAGTTTCTTAGCATCTTTGGATACCCTAAACTTTCAAACAAATCAGGGGGTGACTACACCAATACTCAATGAGTACAGTCTGTTACTTCAATGCGTGATTGGCCAGGAGCGATTCGAGAGTGCAAAGACAATGACAAAGGCATTTCTCGACTCATGGGATGGCTGTTCTGATTCTGAAAACGCCTACTGGTTAGTCCAAGTTCAAGCAATTGATAAACTGCTTAATATAGATATAGCCGGTTTTCACACTACACTGACCACAGTAGAGGAAGCTTTGGACCGATATTACATTGACTCACTACAATGGGACAATCCAGAACGGTTCTTGGCACTTCCAGTTTTAGCACTATTGGCGTTGGAGAGACAGTTGAAAACAAGACTTACAAGCGTACATCCACCGGCATAATTGTTACCATCAAACAACGTGTCAGGTCAAGTTTGGCCTGACACGTTGTTGTCAAGGTTTGCGTTCTTCACCGACTAAGCTATACTCGAGCCTAATCATCAGAAAACTCACGCAACGCGTACCAAACAGGCGCTCTCATCACCTGTTTGGTTCCGGTTTATCTGAATCAGGCGACTGAAGCCTCATGGTTATCGACAGACATTGAAGTCAGGCAGAACAATGGAGACAAGGTTTTCCTCTGAAAACACCACCCGGTTCACGAATCAAGTACCGGTAGATTATGAATTGTGCCTCAGCCTGGAATGGCTGTGCAAACTGCGCTGGATCGCTGGGGCAGGTGTGATCCTTGCGACGTGGCTGGCGCAATTCGGATTAAGGCTGGACCTGGCCGTGGGACCACTGAGCGCCATCGGTGTCATCATTCTAGGGTACAATGTGCTGTTCGTTCACCGGCTTAACCGCCTGACGTGCGACTTGAGCGGCGCGAACGTCCGCGCGCGGACACAGGCGCGCACACAGATAGCCGCTGACTGGATCGCTATCACATTGCTCATCCACTATTCTGGTGGAATTGAAAGCCCGGCCATTCTATACTTCTTCTTCCACATCATCCTGGCGACGATCTTACTATCCGGGCGCGAAGCCTATCTCTTTGCCGGATTAGCCATCGTGCTGATGGCAAGCCTCACCGGGCTGGAGTACATTGGATGGGTTCCACACGTTCCCATCGCGGGATTACTCCCGGCTCATTTATACGATCAAACGCTTTATGTGTGCAGCGCGCTGTTTTTCTTCGCCAGTGCGGTGATAGTTTCCGTCTATTTAGCGACCCGAACCACCAGCCGTCTTCGCAAACGGGAAGACGAGATGATCGCCTTGGGTCAGGACTTGCAGCGTGCCTACAGTCGCCTACACACGCTTTACGCAAGCGCCAAAACCGTTAATTCGACGTTGGAACTTCAGGAGGTGCTTGACCGCCTGACACACAGCACCACCGAGGTCATGGGGGTGAAGGCATGTACAATCCGGTTGCTAGAAGCCGGGGGACATAGCCTATGCCTCGCCAGCACCTATGGCCTGCGCGATGCATACTTCCAGAAAGGTTGCCTGTTGGTGGATCAGAATCCGCTGGTACGCGAGGTTCTCTCAGGCAAAGTGATAGCCGTGGACGACATCGCCATGGAAACACGGCTACAGTATCCTGCTGAAGCGTCGGCCGAGGGGATACATTCCATATTGACCGCGCCACTGCTTGGACACAGCGGGCCACTCGGTATCATCCGCGTGTACTGTGTACAAACCCACCGCTTCAGCGAGGATGACAAGGAGTATCTCGCCACTGTCGCGAACCACGGCAGCATCGCCATCGAGAATGCGCTGGCCTACGCCACGCTGCAAAACCTCGACGAGGCCAAGCGCAAGTTCATCCTGATGGTGACGCACGAATTACGCTCGCCAGTGGGTGTGGTGCGCAGCTTGCTGCGTACACTCACTGGTGGCTACGCCGGCGCACTCACGGATGTGCAAGCGGATATGCTCGGCCGCGCATTGCGCCGTACCGATTTTCTGCAAACACTCATCGACGATTTGCTGGACCTGGCGGCAGGCAAGGCTGGGCTGCGGATGGACGAAAATCCACAGCCGGTTGATCTGGTCGCTATTGTGACCCAGGTGGTAGAACGCTACACCGTTCCGGCTGCCGAGAAAGACATCACACTGACGCTGAAGACACCAGAAGCATCATTGACGGCAATTGGGGTTGATGGGCAATTCGACCGCGCAGTCAATAACCTGGTCTCAAATGCCATCAAGTATACGCCAAAGGGCGGTCGGGTAACGGTAAATTTACAGACCGTGGAGGGTCAGGCACAGCTCACGGTTAGCGACACCGGCATCGGCATCCCCGAGGAAGCACAAACACATCTATTCGAGGAATTCTATCGCGCTCCCAACGCCAAAGCGCAGATCAAAGAGGGGACAGGTCTGGGATTGATCATCACCAAGGACATCCTTGCACGCTATGGCTGTACAATCCGACTCAAAAGCACCCTAGGCCAAGGGACAACATTCACTGTCACATGCCCTTTGGTTTAGATGAAGTGCATTACACCAAGAGAATGATAAGAGCCTGATTCGCCTTTCTGTGCATTCTATGCCATAATAGTATTCATAAGATTGCTCTACTGATCCAAACATAACTTTCTGAACATCTATACGCTTTAGGAAGAGCCGAAATAGTTTAGTTTTATACGTACGGATCAGTCGTTCATTGTAACCAGCTTAGTAAGCTTTTATCATACACGATCACACAGCGGAGGAATAAACACATGACCAAACAAAAAATTCTTGTCGTGGATGACGATCCAGACATCGTCCTGACGTACCGACTGGTCCTAGAAAGCGCGGGATACACTGTCGAAGAGGCTGCGAGTGGTGAAGAAGGCTTGGCAAAAATGCGAGAGAGCCGGCCCGACTTGGTCTTAATGGACGTGATGATGGCGAACCCACTGGATGGCTACTACACCACACAACAAATCTCTGACGATCCCCAACTGCGTGAGGTCCCCATCCTGATGATCTCATCCATTACGACATCGCAGTACGCCGCTGCGTTCCCCACCGATCAATACCTAGATATCCGTGAGTTCATTTCCAAACCGGTGGAACCAGAGGACTTGTTAAGGAAAGTCAAACAAAGCATTTGAGGTTTCCTTAGCTTCGTTCACTGTCGATATCTTGTTCGAATTTCTGGGAAAATCAGGGTGTAATCTCGCACCACGCTGAGGTAAGACGAGGGTACTTGCAGCAGCAGTGTAGCCAGCAGTGACAGCACTGGCCCTGAGGTTGGCAGTGGAATCAACTGTGCGCATTGGCGCGCAGACACACATCACCTTCAATGAGACGACGGTGCAATCGCACCGTCGTCTCATCATAACAACCGAACTGACTTACACCATAGCGCGCATGGCATTCCCGAGCCGGCGAATCTCATCCACCGTGTTGTAATGCACGGCTCCAATGCGCACCATCCCCCCGCTATCTAGCAGCCCCAACCGCTCAACAACGGCAAGGGCGTAATAGTGCCCATCCCAGACAAAAATCCCTTGCGCTCCCAACGCCGCGGCAATTTCCCGTGGATCGCGTGCGCCCCAGGTGAAAGATACCGTTGGCACACGCTCGCCCAACCGACAACGGTCGGTGATGCCGTGAATCTGCACGCCGGGCAGCGTCTCCAACTCGTCCAGGATCGCCGCGCTGAGAACGTGATCGTACTCCCGTAGCACAGTCATTCCCGTCTTGAGGTCAAGCCGTCGTCCCGTCAAATCCGGAAATTGCGCTGCGTAAGGCGCGCCATACTGCCGTCCGATCTCGGCCAGATAATTCACCGCAGCCAGTGTCCCGGCGATCCCTTCGTGGTTTTGTGTCCCCGTCTCGTACTTGCCCGGCGGCAAAGCAGGCGCGGGGCGCACTTTGTATGCCTGTAGACGGTCCAACAAGGCATATCGGCCATACAAAACACCCTGGTGTGGCCCGAAGAACTTGTAGGCGCTGCACGCTAAAAGATCACACCCCAACGCCTGCACGTCAATCGGCCCGTGCGGCGCATACTGCACTGCGTCGACAAAGACCAGCGCACCGACCGCATGCGCCCAGTCCACAATGGTCTTTACATCGTGAACAGTGCCCGTGGCATTGGAGGCATACCCCACGGCGACGATCTTGGTATTGGGATTGATCAGGTCGCGCAGCGCGGCCATGTCAAGCGTGTAATCCTCCACGTCGAAATCGGCCCAACGCACCGTCGCGCCGGCATCTTCAGCAACCAGCAACCAGGGAGCAATGTTGGCGTCGTGATCCATCCGGGTGACGACGATCTCATCGCCAGGCCCAAGCTCACGCGCCAGCGCACGGCTGATGTTCAGGGTCAACGTGGTCATGTTGGGGCCAAAGACAATCTCGTCCGGTGAAGCCGCGTTGAGCAGGTCGGCCATCGCGCAGTGCGCGTCGTGCAAGATCGCATCGGAGCGCTGGCTGGTGGCGAAAGCCCCGCCGTGATTGGCGTTATTGTGGAGCAGATAATCACCGATCGCGTCAACTACGGTCTGCGGAACTTGTGTACCGCCAGGGTTGTCGAGAAAGACGATCGGCTGATCACCATAGGTCTGGCGCAGAGCAGGAAACTGCTCGCGGAGACCGTGAACATTAAGCATGTCGGTCATAGACGTCTCCTTCAGTTTGGCTCAACTTGCAAAACCGCGCGCACTCAGATTGCGCGCAATCTGAGCAGCGACACGGGCATTGTTAACCAGCAGGCTCTCATTGGCGTGTTTCGTCCGCGCGGCACTGAGCGCAACCATGCGCGCGAGGATGAAGGGAGTGATAGCCTTGCCGGTAATGCCCTGTGCGTCGGCCTCAGCGACAGCCTGGGCAATGAGCGGTTCGATCTCAGCGGCGGGAACTTCGTCCGCAGCAGGGATGGGCACTGTGACCAGCAGCCCTTGCGCTAGACGCAGTGCGCGCTGTGCCTGGAAGACATCCACCACCTGCGCTGCACCATCGACGCGCTGATCCACTGCCAAGCCGGAAGTGCGGCTGTAGAACGCCGGAAATTCACTGGTCTGCCAGCCGAGGACCGGCACGCCCCACGTTTCGAGGTACTCCAGCGTCCGCGGCAAATCGAGGATGGACTTTGCGCCTGCACACACGACAATCAATGGTGTGGAGGCCAGTACGGGCAAGTCGGCAGAAACGTCCTCGGGATGTCCACGGTGCACGCCACCGATGCCGCCCGTCGCAAAGACGCGAATTCCGGCGCGCTGTGCCAGCAACGCCGTCGCCGCGACCGTCGTACCACCGTGGACGCCACGCACGCCAGCCAACGGCAGGTCACGCACACTCACCTTGACCGCTGTCTCATCTTTCGCCAGCGCTGCCACCTGTGCATCGCTCAGTCCCACGCATGGCGTGCCACGCCATATCCCGACGACAGCAGGAATAGCGCCTTCTGCCCGGATCATCTCCGCCATCCGCCGGGTGATGTCGAGGTTTGCGGGATAGGCAAATCCATGTGTGATCAAGGCAGATTCCAGGGCTACCACCGGTTGGCCAGCATCGATGGCCCGTCGTATTTCTGAACTGATGTCAAAATCGATCGTCATTTCCATCTATTTCTTACCAAGCAATTGCATCGCCAACGCCGCATAGGCTTGCGCCGCGCCGTAGACCTGCTCGACTTCGACGTATTCATTGACCGTATGAGCGAGTGAGGGATTGCCTGGGCCGAAGCCCACGGTAGGCACCTGCGCCACGGCTGCGGTATACGCGCCTTCCGTCGCAAAATGCCAGCGCGTCAATCCCGGATGCAAGCCGGTCGTCTGCGCTGCCTTGAGCATCGCCTTTACCAGGGGATGGCGCTCTTCCAGAGCCCACGGCAGCGACGTCCGCTGCACGCGGTAGGTTTTACCGGTGTGCGTCGTCACATCTTCTTCGATCACTTTCACTTCGGCGTCGGCACCTTCGAGGTTGATAATGCGTTGCACCTCAAGCAAGGCCATCGCCTCCGTCTCACCAACGGTCAGGCGACGATCCAACGTCATTTCGCAGTGGTCGGGAATAGCGTTGCGACTCACGCCGTGCGAGCGAATTTCCGTGACGGCCAAAATGCCCGGCCCCAAAAAGGTATCGTCCATCAACTGCCCGGAGAGGATCTCCAGATTGAAGATCAGATGGGCAGCAGCGTAGATTGCGTTGCGTCCCAATTCCGGGGCAGAAGAGTGTGCCGAGCGGCCTTTAATGCTCAACGTCATCTCCACGTGCCCGCGCTGTCCGCGTACAACCTGGAGGTTCGATGGCTCGGCGATCACCACCCAATCGGGGTGAAGATGATCGTCCTCAAACAAGATCCGTGTGCACGTGCCTTCGGCGGGCTCTTCCAGACCAACGCACGCTACGAACACCGGTCCTTCTAGCGAGACACCACGTTTTTTTAGTAACGCGGCGGCATAGACAGTCGCCGCCAGACCGCTCTTCATATCACACGCCCCTAGTCCATAGAGCCGCCCCTCGTGGACCTCTGCAGCAAACGGATCAACGCGCCAGGCTGCGGGATCAGCCACTTCGACCGTGTCCATGTGACTGTTGAACATCAGTGCAGGACCTTCTTGCGGCCCAATGCGGCCCACAACGTTTCCCGCGTCGTCCATCCACACATCATCGAAACCAAGATGACGCATTTCAGCCATAATCAGCGCCGCCACTGCACCCTCGTCACCAGGAAAACTGGGGGTACGGACCAGCGCACTGACAAAATCGAATAAGGCTTGTCGCTCTTCAGCGGTGAGTTCCCATAAATGCATTCTCTATTACCTCTCGTTAATACGCGCCGTCGCCCATGAATATTTTGGGGATGGTGCGCAGGATGATGGCAAGATCAAGCCACGGCGACCAGTGCTCAATATAGTACAAATCGAGCAACACCATTTCGTCAAAGGTCAATTCGCTCCGTCCGCTGACTTGCCACATGCCGGTCAGACCGGGCGGCACGGCCAAGCGTTTGAGATGCCAGGATTGGTATTGTTCCACTTCGGCAGGGATCGGTGGGCGTGGACCGACCAGGCTCATGTCGCCCCTCAGCACATTGATGAACTGCGGTAACTCATCCAGGCTGAACCGGCGCAAGAGACGTCCCACCCGCGTCATGCGCGGATCATCGCGCATTTTAAACGTGACGTCGTTATGTTCGACAACTTCCTTCAAGTTCTCCAACTCTTCTTCAGCGCCCACACGCATTGAACGGAATTTGTAGATTGTAAAATGTTTATGATTTTTACCTACGCGTTCTTGCATGAACAGCGCCGGCCCCGGCGAATCACGTCTGATCGCCAGAGCGATAAGCGCAAAGAGTGGCCAGCCGAACAGCAGCGCCAGGCTCGCAAATATGATGTCCATCGCACGTTTGATGATCAATGCCGCCTTGCTAAAGGCGATTTCTTGCACTTCGATGAGCGGCACGCCACCCAGGTCACTCACTTCGACGCGACTGAGGCTCATCTGGAACAAATCAGGCACCAATCGTGCGGAAACCTGTCGTCTCTCACACTCCCGGAGAATGCTCAAAATGCGTCGTTGGTAAGTCCAGGGTAACGTGATAATGACCTCATCTACATTTTCATCGTCAATGATCTTGGGAAGTTTATCGAGGTCCCCTAGCCCCTTGATGCGCCCTAGCCCACCCTCACCTTTGTCCGGATTATCATCCACGTAACCGACAATGTGATAGCCCAAATCCGGGCGCGCTACCAGGGTTCGCATCACCCGGCGGCCTACTTCCCCAGCTCCAACGATGACAATACGCCGGACCCCAATGCCCCTGCGTCGCTGGCGCGCTTCTGCTACCGACGCCAAGGCTCGACCAAAGGAAATCAATGCGACTATGAAGAGGCCAGCTTCCAGAAGCAGCAAGCGCGAATAAACCAGGGGCCGAAATGCAAATGCCAAAGCCAAGGCCAGGACGAGCGTGGTGGCTACAGCCGTTATGATGCGGAAGAGCTGATCCATCCAGATCCGTCCGCGCCACGGGGCGTAAGCTTTCTCGAACCACAACACTAAGGGGATGGTGATCGTAAACAGAGCGCAGAAGGGTAAATAGGCAGAAAACGGTGCGTCGAAGACGACGTCCAAAAACCATTGCAACCGGTAGCGAAAGAGGTAGGCCAGCCCCATTGCCGCATTGATCATGACGATATCCATCGCCACAACCCATAGCGGCGCTACGTTGCGGTGTTTCCCGTTCATGCTTATCCCTTTCTCGCCTCTAAAACCTGATGGTAGAGCACCTCGGTCTGGCGTGCTGTTTCTGACCACGAGAAACGCGCCGCGTGGGCCAATCCACGCTGGCGCAGTTCTGCACGCAACGGTATATCTACCAACAGGCGGTG